>JAYVSF010000640.1:0-7584 GCA_043775605.1 Myxococcales bacterium | reverse complement strand
GCGGGCATCGACCGTGGCCGCGGTCGCGAATCCATCCGGTTGCGCGCCGGCGCCATCGGGCGTCGGCTCGCCGTCGTCGGCGCCATCATCGGGGCCGTCGTCCGCCGGCCAGGCCATCGCCACCAGCCGCCGGCACCGCGGGCAGCCATCGAGGTGGTCGAGCACCTCGGCGCGCACCGGCTCCGGCAGCCGGCCCTCGACCAGCTGGCCGAGCACGTCCTCGTCGAGACATCCGGACGTCACCGGGGAGATCGCTCCGGCCCGGGCGTGCGCATCGTCGGCGCATCATCGCACGCCGACGGGCGACGGCGTCGACCGCGCGGCTACGCGCTCACCAGCACCAGCATGCGGCGCATGGTGGCCGGCGTCCGGATCCAGAGTTCGAAGTAGCTGCCCGGCGAGGCCTGGCGCCACCGGGCCCGCACGGCGTCGCGCCACGAGCCGGCGATCCGGCGATCGTCGATCGCCATCGGGATCTCGTCCGGGCCGAGGCCGAGGATGTCGAGCGGATCGTCGCCGGCCCCGCGCCGCGAGATGTGGACAACCGTCGGCGGCGGGTCACCGCCGGCGCCCTCGCCTCGGTCAGCGACCGCCCCGACCGCAGGCGCCTCGACCGCCGGCGCCGCACGGTCGCCCTGGCGCGCGACCCGCTCGAGCACCGCGCCTTGCTCGGTCAGCAACATCGCGACCGCGCCGAGGAGCCCGACCACGAGGCTGCGGTACATCATCATGGCCCGCAGCTCATCAAGCGCGATGCCAGCGGCCGCGGCAACCGCAGCGGCGGCACCACGTCAGCAAACCCGGCGGCTTGCGCGAGCGGCCAGCGCCGTCCGAGGTACCGCGACCGGGCTCGCGCGCCATCCGCGCATCACCAGGCCCGGCCGGCGTGCCAGGCTGACAACCGCATCGGCGCCGCCGTGATCGCCACCACCGTGGCCGGATCCGCCACCGCGTCGCAGGATCCGGCACCAGCCGCCCATCGCGCGGCGCCCGCCGACCGCCGCCGTTCATGGCAGCGTGAACCGTCCGCCACGGATCGGCCGCGCCGGCGCCGGCACCGCGGTTGCTCCTGGATCCGCCATGCACCGCATCGCGCTGGTCCCCTCGCTCGCCCTCGCGCTCGCCCTCGCCGGCGCGCTCATCGCCGTGCCCGGCCTCGCCGCCGCCGAGCCGACCGGGCCTGGCAGGGTCCCGGCCGCGCACACGCCGACCCCGCTCACCGTCGGTGCCCGGGTCGGCGGCTACGGTTTCCGTCGGCCCGGCGCGGTCGACGTCACCGGCCACGTCGCCTGGGACGACTGCCGGATGAACGGCGTCGGCATGTTCGCGCGACGTCCGGTCGGCCGCCTGTTCGCCGAGGCCGGCGCCGACCTGTACTTCGCCGAGACCTTCCCGATCCCGACCACCCACGACGACCACGCGATGGATCGGATGTCGGGCCTGCTCACGGTCGCGATCGGCGCCGACCTCGTCCACACCCGCCGGTTCGTCGGCTATGCCCAGCTCGGCGCCGGCCTCGAGCTGACCAGGGTCTCGATGACCAAGGCCGACGGCGAGGTCCTGCGCGACCAGCGGGCGCTGCCGCTCGGCTTCGTCGGTTTCGGCGGTGAGCTGCGGCTGGGCGCCCGCACCGCGCTCGGCGCCAGCCTCCGCACCCACGTCATGGGCCACTTCGACCACGACGAGCAGGCCGGGCCCGCCGGCGCCGCGGCGCTCGCCACCGGCACCGCCGACGGTGGGCTCGACGCCAGCCCGGAGATCGCGGCCCAAGGCCAGTTCTACGTCAGCTACCAGCTCTGATCTCGGGGCCTGTCCACCTCGGCACGCGGCTGATACGGTGCCGCCATGAAGGGCAACCCCGAGATCATCGCGATCCTCAACGAGCTGCTGACCAACGAGCTGTCGGCCATCAACCAGTACTTTATCCACGCCAAGATGTGTGCCAACTGGGGCTATCTCCGCCTGGCCGAGAAGGTCCGAGCCGAGTCGATCGACGAGATGAAGCACGCCGATCTGGTGATCTCGCGGATCCTGTTCCTGCAGGGCGTGCCCAACCTCCAGCGTCTGAACAAGCTGCGGATCGGCGAGACCGTCAAGGAGCAGCTCGAGTCCGACCTCGCGCTCGAGCACGCCGCGATCGGCCAGCTCAACGGCTGGGCCTCGCGCACCCGCGAACTCGGCGACCACGGCAGCGAGGATCTGGTGCAGAAGATCCTGGTGGCGGAGGAGGAGCACGCCGACTGGCTCGAGACCCAGCTCGAGCTGATCGCGCAGCTCGGCGAGCCGGGCTACCTGGCCCAGCAGCTCCACTGATCGCCGGCACGCGGGCGCCGTCGGACCTCGACGGATCAGGCCGCGCGATCGGACGGGCCGCGGCCACGCAGCGCGATCGGGGCGCGCGCACAGGCGCCACCGCCGTCGTGGCCGTGGCTGCCGCCGCGACCGGCGCAGGTCACGCTGGCCGCCAGCTTGTCCTCGAGATCGCCGACGCAGACGCCGCAGTCGGTGCCAGCGCCGCACATCGTGGCCAGGTCGTCGAGCGTGGCAGCACCGCGATCGATCGCGGCCTCGATCTCGCGGTCACGCACGCCATGGCAGACGCAGACGATCATGATCGGGCTCCGATATTGAAAGTAACTTTCAATTCCCGGTTCGTCAAGGGCACCCCAGAATACGGACGCCCCAGGCCGATCCTTCCCTGCCCGGCCCAGGCATCGCCCGGCCCCAAGACCACCAGCAATGCCGGCAGCTTGACTCCGATCAGTCGTCGAGCTTCGCGACGTCGTCGGGGGTGGCCGTCTGCAGCCAGGTCAGGTACTCGACCAGCGCCGCGATGTCCTCGTCCGAGAGCTTCTTGTCGAAGCCCTTCATCTCGTCCTTGACCCCGAACAAGCGCTCGGCGGTCGGCGCCCGGATGATCGCCTCGAGGAAGGCCGGCGAGCCGCGCCCGGCCAGGTTGGGCCCGCTCGAGCCCTCGACGCCGGTGCGCTCGTGGCACGCGGTGCAGGTGCCCTCGTCGTCCTCGCCGTCGCCGTTGTCGTCGTCGTTGTCGAACACCGCCTGGCCGCGCTTGGCCAGGGCGAGGTCGGCGTCCTTGGCCCCGGTCTCGGCGTAGACCATCTCGACCAGGGCGTCGAGCTCCTCGGGCTTGGCCGCCGTCTTCGGCATCGCGTCCTCGGCCTTGACCATCTTGGTCCGGCCGAAGTAGTCGTCGTGGCTGGGGTCGGCCAGCACGCCGCGGATCCACGCCCGGTCGTCGTAGCCGGCGCCGATGAGCGGGCCCTTGCGGTCCTTGCCCTCGTGGCAGCTCGCGCACTCCTTGGCCCACGCCGTCCGCGCCCGGTAGAACGGCGCGGTCGAGAACACCGCCAGCCCACCCGGCGACGGCACCCCGTTGGCCAGCGCCAGCCGGCGCGCGCGGTGGGTCTGCTTGGCCGACTCCGCCGCCCGCTTCGCCAGCTTCTCGTCCTTGGCGTCGTGGCGGTACGAGTTGACCACCGACCACGACAGCACGCCGAACATCACCACCAGCGCGCCGATGACGCCGCCGCGCATCGCCCGGGTCCGCACCGGCCGGCGATCGATCAGCGGCAGCACGAACAGCACCCCGATCACCAGGGCCGGCAGCCCGAGCGCGATCAGCAGCCGTGCGCCCGCGGGCACGTACCGCTGCAGGTCGTACATCGGGCGGAAGTACCACTGCGGCCGCGCGTCGAAGGCCGCGGTCGGATCGGCGGGCGACTCGAGCCCGGCGCCGTGGCGATGCAGCGTCCACGCCACCAGGCCGGCCAGCACCAGCGCCATCGCGATCAGGTTGCGCACCGACTGATCGGGCCAGGCCCGGCCGCGCGCGGGCGTGCCCTCGGCGACCGCCGGCCCGTGGTGGCGGGCCAGCCGCCGGTGGCCCCACAGCACCAGCGCGGTCAGCGCCGGCAAGAGCGCGACGTGCAGCGCGTAGAACCGAGTCAACGTCAGGTTGCCGAAGTCGTTGCCGCCCTGGATCGCGCCGAGCAGCTGCTTGCCGCCCGGACCGCGCTCGATGTACGCGAGCTCGACCTTGGTCGCCCAGTAGCCGTACTGGTCCCAGCGCAGGATGAAGCCGGTCACCGAGTACGCCAGCGCCAGCGCGAACAGCGCGATGCCCAGCCACCAGGTCAGCTCGCGCGGCTTGCGGTACGCGCCGGCGACCGCGGTGGTCATCAAGTGGAGGCCGATGACCAGGACGATCGCGGTCATGCCCCAGCGGTGGATGCCGCGGATGAGCGAACCCATCGCGACCTGATCCTCGAGGTAGGCGACCGAGGCCCACGCGTCCGAGGTCGACGGGCTGTAGTACATCGCCATCACCAGCCCGGTCACCAGCTCGACGAGGAGCAGGAAGCCGAGCAGGGGGCCGAGGGTCCGCAGCGCCGACGGGCCGCCCGGGATCGGCGCGTCGAGCGCGGCCAGTCCCCGCCGGTACCCCGTGCGCTCGTCGAGCCAGTCGCGCAGGCTCACACCGGCTCCTTGGTGGAACCGCCGGCGCGGTAGCGGACCCACTGGATCTTCACGCGACCGCCCTCGATCGTCACCGGCAGGTCGTCCATCGGCCGCTTGGCCTCGCCGCTGACGAAGCTGCCGTCGACCTCGAACAGGGTGTCGTGGCACGGGCAGAGGTAGCGGTTGGCCACCGCGTCCCAGCCGATGGTGCAGCCGAGGTGCGGGCACACCGACGACAGCGCGCGGATGACGCCCTTCTCCTTGCGCACGAACGCGACCCCGAGCGGGACGTTGCGGGTCGTCGCCCACGCGTCGCGCACCGAGGCCGCGCGCAGGATCACCGCCATCGGCGCGTCGCCGACCTGCTCGACGGCGAGCGCGTCGATCGGCTCGGCCGCCGAGGTGACGGTCTTGCGACCGGCGACGCCGAGCGCGAGTCGGGTCGCTGGCACGATCAGCGCCGCGCCCAGCCCGCCGCCGAGGCAGCCCGCCGCGACCTTCAGGAACCGCCGCCGGCTGGCCTCGCCGGGCTCGTCGTCGCCGCCCTTGCCGTCGTCCGTTGGATCTCGATCTGGCACCGAGCCAGGCTACCACGCAGCTGGTGGCGATCCTCGTCGACGACACAAGACCGATCGTCGCGTGTGGCGATCATTCCAGACTGCGCACGAGTGCGCAGCACGCGATCACAGACAGCACGCAGTCGCACAGCGCCGCGCCGGCGCGCGGACGCCGGCTCAGCCGAACGTACGCTCGTCGCGCTCCTGGTCTTCCTTGCAGCGGATGCAGAGGCTGGTCTCGGGCCGGGCCTCGAGCCGCTTCTTGCCGATCGGCTCATCGCACGACTCGCAGTTGCCGAAGGTGCCATCGTCGATCTTGCGCAGCGCCAGCTCGAGCTTGACCAGGAGGCTCTTGTCTCGGCCACGCAGGCGGAACTCGAACGACTGGGTGTACTCGGCCTGGGCCAGGTCCATCTCGTCGGGCAGGTCGCTGGGGTCCAGCGTCATGTCCTCGGTGAGGGTCTTGCGCGCCCGATCGAGCACCCCGCGGCGCTTCTCTTCCAGAAGCTCCTTGAACTTCACGAGCTCTTTCTTGGTAAGCGCCTTGGCAGCGGCGGTGGCGGCGACGGGTGTGGACACGGGCCCCCCTTCTCTGGTGCAGAAACCTGCCCTCGACTGATCCGAGGGCGCTCAGGAACGGCCGGCCACCATAGTGATGATCGCCGCCGGTCGCAACCCCGCCGGCGCCATACACCGACATTGGCGGATGCCTTGACACCTGTAGGCCCGCGCCTCGACAATCCTCGCCACGATGGCCGGCTCCGACAAGCGCAAGCAATCGCTCTACTTCCCCGAGGACATGCTGAAGGAGATCCAGGACGAGGCTGCGCGCCAGGATCGCTCGCTGTCCTGGATCGTCCAGAAAGCGTGGAAGATCGCGCGGAAGGAGATCATGAAATACCCGTCCGTGAACGAGTTCCCGGGCGAGGACGATCCCAAGGAGAACGCCTGACCGAGCCGGTTTGGTGACCCGCCCGGTGGGCCACGAGCGCTGGCGCTTCGCCGCCGCGCCCTCCGATCAGACCCGGCTGTTCTACGAGGACTCGATCGAGCCCTCGACGGAGCCTTCGCTCGATCGCTCCGGCGCCTCGCTGGCGCCCGTCGTCCTGTGCGACGGGATCGGCTGCGACGGCTTCGTCTGGCGGTACCTGCGGCCGGCCCTGGCGCCACGACGCATCCTCCACGGCCATTACCGCGGCCACGGTCGCTCGCAGCCACCGCGCGATCCCGCGCGGGTCAGCATCGCCGATCTCGCCGACGACGTGGTCGCGATCCTCGACGACGCCGAGGTGCCGCGCGCGGTGCTGTGCGGCCACTCGATGGGCGTGCAGGTCGCGCTCGAGACCTGGCGGCGCCACGGAGATCGCGTCGCCGGCCTGATCTTGACGTGCGGCGCGGCCTCGCATCCGCTGCGCACGTTCCGCGGCGCCCGCACGCTCGAAGATCTGCTGCCCACCGTCGAGAAGCTGCTGGTCCGCGCGCCGCGCATGATCAACGGCCTCACCCGCGCGCTGCTGCCGACCCGCTTCGCGCTCGCGATCGCCGGGCGCGTCGAGATCAACCGCGCGCTGATCGATCCCGACGCATTCATGCCCTACCTCGAGGCAATGGCGCGTATGGACGTGCGGGTGTTCCTGGCGATGCTGGCCGCGGCCGGAGCTCACAGCTCCGAGGACTGGTTGCAGGCGGTCGACGTCCCGACGCTGGTCGTGGCCGGCGCCCGCGATGGCTTCACGCCGCCGGCCCGCAGCCGCGACATGGCCGCGGCGATCCCGGGCGCCGACCTGCTCGAGATCGAGGACGGTACCCACACCGCACCGATCGAGCGGCCCGAGTTGGTCGGCCCGGCGGTCCTCGGCTTCCTGGCGTCGCGCGTCGACAGCTTCCCCGGCTGACCCTCACATGTGCTGACGACGCCTGACCGCGAGGAACTCGGGGTTCGCAGCGGTCGGCCCTCGGGCGGGTGTGACGCGGCTTCCGGAGTGGCCGCGGCCGAATCTCAACGATCACGCCATTTCAACTACTTATCGAGTGTGCGACGCCGTGTCCCATCGCACGGACCGCGGCTATGTCGGCGTCGATTTTCCGTAATTTAGTCGTGGCAATTCGCCGGGAGGTGGTGCAAGGTGCGGCCTCCGACGGTACGCCAATCCAAGGGCTTACGTCGTTTCCCACCGCCTGCCACCCAGGCCGACCGAAAGAGACTTCCGATGACTCGTCCGCTCCTGCGACGCCCCGAGGATGACAACGACGGCCTGGTCGCCCTGCCCCCGATCACTGTCGTGCGGCAGCGCCTGCGGACCACCGTCAAGGACTTCGGCGTCTCCTCGCCCGGCCGTCGCGCGGCCGCCCTGGCTGCGGTCTGGATCGCGGCCACCGGCTGCGAGGCCGACCTCCTTCATTATGATGCCGAAGAGGCGCTCCGCACCTACCGGCTGATCGAGTCGGAGCTGCGCGCCGAGCTGCGGATCAGCATGGGCCGGGCGATCACCAACGAGCCTCACGCCGCGACCCGCAACACGATGATCCAGATGCTCGAGCACCTCGA
>JAYVSF010000639.1:0-6842 GCA_043775605.1 Myxococcales bacterium | reverse complement strand
ACGACGAGGGTGGCGACCAGGTCCAGAGCGCCGGCGCCGTCAACGTCGAAGACTACGACCACGTCAGCGTTCACGATGTCCGCGAGGAGGCCGCCGACGTGTGATCAAGCGAGCGACCGCTACATCGACGATCACGGCAACGTGAGCAGGTGGGCGATCAGGGGATCGGCTCGTCGGCGGGGACCGGCGGCACCAGGAAGAACACGTCGCGGCGATCGAGCTCGGTGACGTGATCGCCGGTGACGACGACGCTGGCCCGGAATAGCTGCGGCTCGGGGGTCGCGACCACGGTGGTGTTGGACTTGACCACGATCTTCCAGCACACCGGGGTGCCGGCTCGGACGTCGACGTACTCGTCGCGGAAGGTGTCGGCGTTGGAGTCGCGATCGGTGAGGCCGTTGGCGCACATCGCGTTGCCGAGCTGCAGCGTGACCAGGTGGTCGACGAACGCGGCCACCGCGTCGACCGGATCGCCGGGGGTGTCGATCGCGTTCGCCGTCATGTCGAGCGGGACGCCGTTGGCCAGGGTCCGGATGCCGTTCTCGATCGCGGTGGCGGCGCCCGCGCCGGCGCCGTCGAACACCAGCGGGGCGTTGTTGTTGAGCGAGTCGACCGCGCCGGTGCCGGTGGCCATCGTCCGCAGGTCGTTGTCGGTGTTGGCGGCGAAGCCGCTGCCGAGGATGCCGACCAGCTTGGCGCTGCGGGCCAGCAGCGCCGGCTTCACGATCGTGTTCCAGTCGGGGCACTTGTTGGTGTCGCCGGCGCTGAGCGGCTGCTCGTCGGTGGCCAGCAGGATCACCGGCAGCGCGCCCTGGCGGAAGCACGGGTAGCCGAAGGTCATGAAGCCGTGGGCCTGGGCCGGTGAGCCGTTGCAGGTCGCGCGCGGGCCCACCCCCGCCAGGCCGCAGCCGGGCGCGCCGGCGGTGCCCATGCCGGTGACCGCGGCGAACACGCTGAAGGTCAGCGGCTCGGCGCAGCAGCCGCCCGGCTCGGTGATCGGCAGGACGTTGAAGTTCTGCGGCGGCGGCGACAGATCGATCGAGTTGCGGTAGGTGTCGGCGCCGCTGCCCGAGTAGCCGACAGTGCCGGCGCCGGCCCACAGGTCGGGGATGCAGGTCGCCGGGTTGCCGTTGCCGAGCGGCGGGCAGGTCAGGTTGCGGACCGCGGTGCCGAGGTTGTTGCGGACCGCGGCGATCTCGCTCGACATCGAGCCCGAGCGATCGACGATGACGTACATGTCGAGGTTCTGCAGCCGGGTCTGGAAGTCGAGATCGTCGTCCAGCGGCGACGGCGCGTCCCGGTACGGCTCGATGAACACGAAGTCGCCGTTGGCCTGCGGGTTGTCCATGGCGTTGTTGGGATCGGTGCCGGCCGCGACCTCGATCAGGTCGCTGACCCCGTCGAAGTCGCTGTCGCCGTTGAGCGGGTTGCTCTCGCCGTTGTCCCAGACGCCGTTGCAGTTGGTGTCCTCGGCGGTGTCGGTCAGGCCGTCGCCGTCGCTGTCGCGATCGAGGAAGTCGAAGCGGTGATCGAGGTCGGTGTCGCGCGGCGGGTTGGTGCCGCCGGACTCGACCTGGTCCGAGCGACAGTCACCATCGCTGTCGAGGTCGCGCCAGTTGCCGAGGCCGTCCTCGTCGTAGTCCTCGGTGCCCTCGACCGCGTCGGGGATGGTGTCGTTGTCGGAGTCGAGGTCGACGAAGTCGGGGATGCCGTCGCTGTCGGTGTCGACCGGGCTGGCCGGATCGGGCCCGAGCTCGGCGCGGTCGTCGATGTTGTCGCCGTCGTCGTCGAGGTCGGCGTAGTCGCCCTTGCCGTCGCCGTCGAGGTCGCCGGTGCCGTCGACGTTGTCGGGCCGACCGTTGCCGTCCGAGTCGAGGTCCTCGAAGTCCGGGGTGCCGTCACCGTCGCTGTCGATCGGGTGGGTGCCCGGCAGGTCGTCGCCGGCCTCGCGGTAGTCGGGGATGCCGTCGCCGTCGCTGTCCTCGTCCTGCCAGTCCGGAACGCCGTCGTGGTCGGTGTCGCGGTTCTCGGTCTTGCCCTCGTCGGTGTCCGAGATGGTGTCGTGATCGGCGTCGTCGCCACCCGGCGGGTTGGTCGAGTCGTCGCTGCCACCACAGGCGGTGAACAGGGCGAACCCGGAGACGAGGAACGCGGCGAGCACGTGGCGAGACGTCATGGTGGCTCCGATGGCAGGACGAGACCCCAGCGGAGCCGATCAGACCCCAGGAACCCGCCGGATGGCAATGGCAGAGTGCCGGCGCCGTTGTATTCTCCGCCGATGCAACGTGCTGCGATCACTGTCGCGCTGGTGGCCGCTGTCGGCCTCGGCGGCGCCTGCAAGAGCAAGAAGAACCAGGCCAAGCCCTCGGCCGGCAGCCAGGCCGCGGTGCCGGTGCCGGCGCGGCCGGTGCCGGGCGCGCTGCCGGTGCTGCCCAAGCCGACCGAGGAGGATCCGAACTACGAGGCCAACCGGGCCGAGCTGCTGCGGCGCGGCAACCCGGAGATGATGAAGGATGCGCCGGTGGCCCTGACCACCGCGCCCGACATCAAGGCCGCCGACCTGATCAAGCCGATCGGCAAGGACAAGGTCCAGATCGGCCTGATCAAGGTCGACCTCGCGGCAGGTCGAGCCGAGATCCCGGCCAAGGTCGCGGCGCTCGAACAGCCGCTCGAGTACGTCGCGGTCGCCGAGAACGGCAAGGCGTACGAGAGCCTGCTGATCGTCAACATCACCTCGATCGAGCTCCGGCTCGCGCTGTCGCTCATGGGCTACGAGGGCGTGACGCCCGCCGAGGGCGGCGCGGTGCCGGCGCCGACCGCCAGCAGCAGCGTGCTCCTGTCCGCCATCGTGGGCGGCAAGGAGCGGCCGCTCGCCGCGTACCTCATCGACCGCCGCACCAAGAAGCAGCCGATCGACTCGCCGTGGCAGGTCATCGGCTTCCGCCAGGTCGATCGCGATCAGTCGCTCCTGACCAAGGACTTCTTCACCCTGGTCGCGCGCGACTACTTCGCCCCGGTCCGCTACACCGAGGACACCGGCAACCCCTACGCCGGCCCCGACCAGGGTTACGGTGGCAACCTCAAGCTGCTGCCGCCCAAGGGTGGCGAGCTCACGCTCGTCATCAAGCGCCGTCCCGACATGCCGAAGACCCCGACCGACAGCCCCGACATGATGATGCCGGGCGGGATGCCGGGCGGGACGCCAGGGATGCCGACCGGTCTGCCCCCCGGTGTGGTGCCCCCGCCAGGCGGTAACCCGTGAACCCCGGTCGCATCCTCGATCTCGCGAACGCGTTCTGGGGCTCGGCCGCGCTGTTCGCCGCGCTCGACCACGGGCTGTTTGCCGCGCTCGAGGCCGGGCCGGCCACCGCGGCCGAGGTGGCCAGCGCCCGCAGCCTGCCGCTCCGGTCGACCGAGCTCGTGCTCGACGCGGTGACGGCCCTCGGGCTGTGCGTGAAGGGCGACGACGATCGCTACTGCAACACCCCCGAGGCCAGCGTGTTCCTGGTGCCGGGCCGGCCCGGCTCGCTGGCCGGCGCCCTGGCGTACAACGCGCGGCTGTTCCCGGCCTGGGCCCGCCTGGGTGAGGCCGTCAGCAACGACGCGCCCATCGTCCAGACCCCGGTCTACACCGGCGACGACGCGACCCGCACCCGCGCCTTCGTCGAGGGCATGCACGTGCGCGCGCTGGGCATGGGCCACGGACTGATCGGCGCGGTCGACCTGACTGGCCGCCACCACCTGCTCGATGTCGGGGGCGGTCCGGGCACGCTGTCGGTGCTGCTGTGCCGGCGCTACCCGGAGCTGCGGGCCACCGTGCTCGAGCTGCCTGGCATCGCCGCGGTCGGCCGCGAGCTGGTCGCCGCCCAGGGCATGGCCGAGCGGGTCATCCACCGAGACGCCGACGTGCTCACGGCCGACCTCGGCACCGGTCACGACGCGGTGCTGGTGTCGGGCCTGCTCCACCGCGAGCCCGCCGAGGCGTGCAAGGCCCTCATCGGCCGACTGCGTGACGCGCTCGAGCCCGGCGGGGTGATCTACCTGGTCGACGTGATGCGCGACCAGACCCGGGTCGGCCCGCCGTTCGCGGCGCTGTTCGGCCTCAACATGTTCCTGACCAGCGAGCGTGGCGGCTGCCACGCCGACGTCGACCATGTCGCCTGGCTCGAGCAGCTCGGCTTCACCGATCCGAGCATCACGCGCCCGACGCCGCCGATGGTCCACACCATCGTGCGCGCGATTCGCGCCTGATAGCCCGCCTCGCGCGGGCCGCCATCGTCGTCGACGACCACGTCGACGAGGTCGTTCACGTAGTCGTCGACGTAGTCGTTGACGTGGTCGTCGACGTGGTCGTTGACGGCGACGGCGACGGCGACGTGGTCGGCGATCGCGAGCGACTTCGACGTGGTCGACCGCGCTCCTGCCGCTCACCACGTCCGAAACGCCAGACGGCGCCCCTTGCACAGGGCGCCGTCGTCGGTTCCGTCAGGAGCGGCCAGGCCGCTCAGTCTCGGCCCCGGATCACTCCGGGTCGGCCGGCGGTGCGGTGTCGTCGTCCGGCGTGGGCTCGGGGGTCGGCGGCACCGACAGCTCCTCGCCCGACCGGGTCTCGGCGCCGGTGCGGCCGATGATGACGAACTCGACACGACGGTTCTGGTCGCGAGCCTCTTCGCTGGTGCCGGGCACCAGCGGCCGGTCGTAGCCGAAGCCCTGCGCCTCGAGCCGGTCCGGAGAGATGCCCTTCTTGATCAGGTACTCGCGCACCTTCTCCGAGCGGAGCTGGCTCAGGGTCCGGTTCCAGTCCATCTGGCCCTGGTCGTCGGTGTGACCCTCGACGCGCACCTTCAGGTCCGAGTGGGCCTTGAGGATGCTGGCCACCGCGTTGAGCACCGGCTGGCTACGGGTCTTGATACGCGCGCGGTTGAGGTCGAAGAAGATCTTGTCGGTGATGACCACCGCGTCACCCTCGACGAAGGCCAGGGTGCGGCCGTCGTCCGGGCAACCGTCCTCGTCGTCGGTGCCGTTGAAGATCTCGGCCTCGAGCGGGCACTTGTCGTCCTCGTCCTTCAGGCCGTCGCCGTCGGCGTCGGTCTCGGGGCAACCGTCGTCGTCCTTGTAGCCATCCATGTCCTCGGCGTCGTTCGGGCAGGCATCGACCGCGTCCTTGAGACCGTCCTTGTCGTTGTCCTCGTCCGGGCAGCCATCGGTGTCCTCGAACGAGTCCTTGTCCTCGGCCACCATCGGGCACTGGTCGACATCGTCGTTGATGCCGTCGCCGTCGTTGTCGACGTCGGGGCAGCCGTCCAGGTCCTCGAAGCCATCGACGTCCTCGGGTTCGTCGGGGCACTTGTCCTCGGTGTCATCGATGCCGTCGTGGTCGCGGTCGCTGACCAGGGGCTTCGCGCCCTCGGACTTCTGGTTGATCCACCGGAGACCGGCGAGCACCCGGTAGGGCGCCGCGCCGTAGCCGCCGGTCATGCCGGTGCCGCCACCGACATCGAGCGCGAGCTTGGGCGCAACGAAGTAGCGCACCGAGGCCAGGAGCTCGGCCGGGCGCTCCTCGCTGCCGATCGTGTTGGCGATGCCGACCACGTCCATCGGGTCGGTCGGCGCCTTCATGATGCCGATGCGGCCGTAGGCGGCCAGGCCGATGTTGAACTTGTGCGGCTGGATCCAGTACTGACCGGCCAGCGACCAGGTGATCTCGTCGTCGACGTAGACGTTGGCGATCTTCGCCGAGTCCTGCCGGAACCGGTAGCCGACGTTGAGGCCGACGCCGATCTTGCCCTTGCGGAAGTCGAACAGCAGGCGGGGATCGACGACCAGGCTCTTCTCGCCGATGAAGTTCTCGCCGCCGGTCGGGATCTGGACCGCGAGGTCCGCAGCGATGTCGAGGTTGCCGGGCCGCGCGATCTGGAACCGGAGCCCCACCTTGGGGTCGCCCGCGCCGTACGAGCCGAGCTTCTCCATCCCGCTGCCGGGCGCGAAGTCGCTCGATTGGTTGAGCACGAACGGCAGCATCAGTCGGGCATCGAACCGACCGAAGCCGTACAGGATGCCGAGGTCGGCCCGGAGCCGCGAGTTGATGATGTTGCCCTGGACCTGGCAACCCTGGGTCTCGGACGCGGCGTCCCGCACGCAGATGTCGAGCGGCGGGCCCGCGAAGTGGAACAGCACGCCGGCGCTGAGGGTGCCCATGGTCTGGGTCCGCGCGCCGTCGACGAGGCCGATACCGTCGGGGTCCGCGGAGGCCGCGAACTGCTCGGGATCGAACCCGGGCGTGTAATTCAGGCTGACCTGCTGAGTCTGGGCCGATGCCACGCCCAGCCCCAGGACCAAGGTCCCGAGGCCGGCGCAAGCGGCGAGGCTACTGATGATTCGCATGGTTGTCTCCTACCGGATCCTCGTGGAGCCAGAGCTAGATCGACCGCCGCCGCCGGCGGAGGATGTGCACCAGGCCGAGGCCCAGGGCGATCATCGAGCCGGTGCCCGGGGCACCGCTCGACTGACAGGCACCACCGTTGACCGAGACCTCGGGGTCGTCGGTCGGAGCGTTCACCGTGAACGTGTTCGGGGGCGAGAACGCGCTCGACAGGCCCGACCGGTCGGTCGCCCGCGCGCGCCAGGTGTACATGGCGCGGTTCATCAGCTGAGCGCTGATGGAGCTGACCGTGCCGCTGATGCCGGTGACGCTGCCGACGACGGCGTCGGTCGAGTCCTTGACCTCGATCTCGTAGGTGATCGCCTCGTCCTCGGGATCCGTCGACGGGGCCCACGAGAACACCGGGGTGGTGGTCGTCGCGCCCATGTTGTCCGACGGGTTGTTGAGGGTCGGGACCGAC
>JAYVSF010000638.1:0-3216 GCA_043775605.1 Myxococcales bacterium | reverse complement strand
CGCCGGTGCCGCCGGTGCCGCCGGCGCGCAGGGCATCCAGGGCATCCCCGGTCCGACGTCGGTCGCGAACTGCCCCGCGGGCATGGCCCGGGTGGACTTCCCGCGCTTCACGATCTGCTACGAGAAGGGCATCGTCGCGACCTGGGACAACGCCGAAGCCAACTGCGACGCTCAGTTCCGCGCCCAGATCTGTACGTTCAATCAGTGGCGCACGCTGATCTGTCACGGCGGCGTTGCGAACCCGGGCCGGTCGTGGACCGCCGACCCGGCCGGTAGCGCCACGTTCGCCACCGTCTCCGGCTGCACCGGCGATTCGATGAGCACCTCGTTCTACACGGCCCAGGGGACCATCGGCCCCTGCTGCCTCCAGTACATGAAGTACTGAGCCCGGCGCGGGTGGTATCGTGACCCTCTGGGCTCGCTGAACCGCCGAGGACGTCACAGGGTTTGTTTCACAAACTCTCACAGGGTTGGCAGAAACCAACCCTGTGTCATCGATCGATCGGCCCGGCACCAGCGTGCCGGCCCGATCTGTACGGAATCAGAGTCGATGGTTGGCCCTCGCGCGCGGGCGATCGTTCCGAAACCCTATTGTTGCCAACCCTCTCAGCCGGGCGGCGGGTCGCCGCGCTGGCTCAGGTTCTCGAACCGGGTGAACCGACCCTCGAAGTGGGTCTCGACGGTGCCGGTGGCGCCGTGGCGGTTCTTGCCGATGATGACCTCGGCGACGTTGGGGACCTCGGTGTCCTTGTTGTAGATCACGTCGCGGTAGATGAAGAGGATGACGTCGGCGTCCTGCTCGATCGCGCCCGACTCGCGCAGGTCCGAGAGCTGCGGCCGCTTGTCGGTGCGCGACTCGAGCGAGCGGTTGAGCTGCGACAGCGCGAGCACCGGGCAGCCGAGCTCCTTGGCCAGGGACTTCAGGCCGCGCGAGATCTCGCTGATCTCCTGCTCGCGGCTGGCCTTGGCCGCCTGCGGCGAGCCGCGCATGAGCTGGAGATAGTCGATGACGATCAGCCCGGTCTTCTTCTTGCCGTGCGGCCCGTCGAACAGCTCCTTGCTCGAGCGGAACCGGCGCGCGCGGGCCCGCAGCTCGCGCAGCGACAGGGCCGGAGTGTCGTCGATGAGGATCGGCGCCTTCGACAGCGTGTTGGCGGCGTAGGTCAGGTTGGTCATGTCCTGACGCTGGAGCTGACCGCGACGCAAGGCACTCGAGTCGACCCGGGCCTCCGAGCACAGCAGGCGCTCGGCCAGCTGGGTCGACGACATCTCGAGCGAGAACACGATCACCGGCCAGCCGCCGCTGATCGCCGCGTTCTGGGCCAAGGACATCGCGAACGACGTCTTGCCCATCGCCGGCCGGGCCGCGAGGATGATGAGCTCGGTCGGCTGCAGGCCGGCGGTCTTCTGATCGAGGTCGGCGAACCCGGTCGGCACGCCGGTCACGCCGTCGGGCGACGCGAACCGCTCGTCGAGCGAGCCGAACACCTTCTTGATGAGGCTCTTGATCGGCTCGGGTCCGCCCTTCTCCTGGCGCTGGGTGACCTCGAAGATCTTGCCCTCGGCCATGTCGAGGAAGTCCTTGACCTCCCCGTCATCCTCGTAGCCCTTCTCCATGATCTCGCTGGCGGCGCGGATGACCCGGGCCGCGGCCCGCTTGTCCTGGACGATCTCGGCGTAGTGGACGACGTTCTCGGCCGACGGCACCCGCAGGGTCAGCTCGGACAGGAAGCCGAGGCCGCCGATCGCCTCGGCCTTGCCCATGCGATCGAGCTCGGCGTCGACGGTGATCGGGTCGATCGGCTTGGCCGACGCCTCCAGGTTGCGCATGGCCTGGAACACGGCCTGGTGCTTCGGGCTGTAGAAGTCCTCGACCTCGAGGGTGTCGAGCTGCGACAGCACCTCGTTGCGGAGGAAGATGCCGCCCAGGACCGAGGCTTCGGCGTCGAGGTTGTGAGGAGTGACTCGCGCCGACGCCATCGGCCCCACGTATACACCAGCCACCGCCCCGCCCGCGGTGCATCGCGCCCCCGCGTCCTGTATGCTGCGACCGGTCCATGGCCACCCCGACGCCCGGCACCGAGATCGGTCCCTACCGGATCGATGGCGTCATCGGAGCCGGCTCGATGGGCGACGTGTTCCGCGCCGTCGACGTCGGCCTCAACCGCGGGGTCGCGGTCAAGATCCTGTCGGAACGCCACAAGGAGTCGAGCGAGCTGCGGGCCCGCTTCACCCGCGAGGGCCGCGCGGTCGCCGCCATCTCGCACCCGAACGTGGTCCAGGTGTTCGCCACCGGCACCTACCAGGACCGGCCGTACATCGCGATGGAGCTGCTCGAGGGCACCGACCTGGCGTCGGTGATCGAGGCCCGCGGCCCGCTGCCGGCGCTGACCTGTACCCACGCGATCCTCGACGCCGCCCGTGGGCTCAACGCCGCGGCGCGCGCCGGGCTGATCCACCGCGATGTCAAACCGTCGAACCTCGTGCTGCTCGCCAGCGGGCGGGTCAAGGTCACCGACTTCGGCCTGGCCAAGCCGGTCGATCCCGGCTCCGAGCCGTCGCTCACCGCGCTCGGCGTGGTGGTCGGCACCCCCGACTACATCGCGCCCGAGCAGGCCCGCGGCGAGACTATCGACGAGCGGGTCGACCTCTACGCGCTCGGCGGCACGCTGTACTTCCTGCTGACCGGGGTGCCGCCGTTCCGCACCGGGGTCCCGGCCGAGGACAAGTACCTCAAGGTGGTGGCCCGCCACCTGAAGAACCCGCCGCCCGACGCGCGCGACCGCAACCCGGCCGCCGATCCGGTGCTGTCGGAGATGGCCAGGCGGCTCCTGGCCAAGAAGCCGGCCGATCGCCCCGACTACCCGGCGCTGATCGCCGAGCTCGAGCAGATCATCGCCACCCTCGAGCGCGGCGGCGCGCCGAGCGCTAGCGTCGCGGCCGCGACCGGCGGGACGTCCGGTCGCCTCGCGCGCACCCCGTTCGTCGGCGGGCCAGCGCCGTTGGCGATCGACGACGACAGCGCCGCGACCCAGGCCCACCTCGGCCGCTCGCGACCGGTGCGAAGCGGCGGACTGCCGCGCTGGCTGTGGGCGGTGACCGGCCTGTCGGCGGCGGTGTTCGCGACCGGACTGATCATCTATCTCACCCGCGGGCACGAGGCCGCGGGCGCGCCGACCCCGGCGACCGGTCCGCTCGACGCCGGCGTGGCGCCCG
>JAYVSF010000637.1:0-13267 GCA_043775605.1 Myxococcales bacterium | reverse complement strand
CGCGGTGCTGTTCGGGTCACCGGCGTCGGCCGCCGCGGTCACCAGCCACGAGGCCCGGGTCGCCCGCTTCCGCGACTGCGCCGAGCGGCTGCTCGACCGGCGCGGCCCGACGCTCTTGTACCTGCCGTGGCTGCGCCGGCGGTCGAAGCGCTGGGCCCGCTACAACCAGGCCCTGCCGGAGATGCGCAGCCTGGTCCAGGTCGAGCTCGACGCCCGCCGCGGCCGCGGCGACGACGGCGACGCCGACATGCTCGGCCAGCTGATGCGCGCGCGCCGGCCGGACGGCACGCCGCTGCCCGATCGCGAGATCACGATCCACCTCGCCGATCTCGTGATCGCCGGCCACGAGACCACCACCGTCGCGGTGGCCTGGGCCTGCTACGAGCTGTGCCGGCACCCGGAGGTCATGGCCCGGGTGGTCGCCGAGCTCGATGGCCACAAGCTGGCGCCGGCGACGACCGCGGCGGCGGCGGGCTGTCCGCACGCGGGCGGCGCCACGACGGTCCCCGCGATCGACGGCATCGCGCTCACCGCCCTGCCCTACCTGGCGGCGGTGTGCAACGAGACCCTGCGCCTCCACCCGCCGCTGGTGTTCCTCAGCCGCGAGGTCGCGAAGCCGCTGGTGATCCGCGGCCACGAGGTCCCGCCCGGTCACGGCGTGTCGATCGCGGTGCCGCTGGTCCACCGCAACCAGGACGTCTACGGCGACCCTGACGCGTTCCGGCCCGAGCGCTTCGTCGGCCGCACCTTCGGGCCCGAGGAGTTCCTGCCGTTCGGCGGCGGCGCCAAGCGCTGCCTGGGCGCGACCTTCGCCCACCAGGAGATGATGGTCATCGTCGCCGGCCTGCTGACCCGGTTCCGGCTCCGGCTGCGCCACGACCGACCCGCGCGACCGCGCCCGCGGGTGATCACCGTCGCGCCCGGCGATGGCGTGCACGTCGTGCTCGAACGCCGCGCCGCTGCCACCACCACCGCCGCGGCGCCGTCGTGACCGCGCGCCGGCGCGTGGCGGTCCTGCTCAACCGCCGGGCTCAGGGCGTGACCGCGGCCCGCCTCCGCTGGTTCCAGGCCGAGGTCCCGGCCGCCGACCTGTTCATCACCGACGGCGAACGCGAGGGCGAGGACGCGATCCGGACCGTGGTCGCGGCTGGCTACGAGGTCCTGTGCCCGGGCGGCGGCGACGGCACGTTCATGGCGACCGCGGCCGAGCTGCTGCGGCTGGCGCCCGCGGCCATGCCGGCGCTGTTGCCGCTGCGCCTAGGCACCGGCAACGCGGTCCACGACGTCTGCGGCGCCTCGCGCCCGACCCCGCGCGGCCTGGCCCACGACTTGGCCCGGGCCGGCGATCCGCGCGAGCAGCCGACACCGCTGCGACTGCTCCTCGTCGACGGCCGCCTGACCCAGTTCGCCGGGATCGGCCTCGACGCCGACTGGCAAGCCGACTACACGCAGATGGTCAAGCGCCGGGTCGGCAACGGCCCGCTCTTGCCGCTGGTGCGCGGCGCGCCCGGCTACCTCGCGACCGCGGTCGGCCTCACGATCCCGCGCCTGCTGCGGCGGCCGCACGTGACCCTGACCTTGACCGCCGTCGGCGCCGCCCGCCGGCTCGGCCCCGACGGCCGCACGGTCGCCGAGCTCGCCGACGGCGCGGTGCTGTTCTCGGGCCCGGCGACCCTGGCCGCGGCCTCGACGGTGCCGTCGTACAGCGCCGGCTTCCGGTTCTTCCCCCACGTCGATCGCATCGGCGCCGCGTTCGAGATCAAGGTCGGCGTCGCCAGCCTGCGCGACGTCGTCCTCGGCGCCCGCGCGGCGCTCGGTCTGGGCCAGGGCACCGCCGGCGGCTCCCGCCTCCTCGACTTCGCCGCCACCGGGCTGCGGATCGAGCTGCCGACCGCGGCCCAGTACCACGTCGGCGGCGACGTCCTACCGTCGGTCCGCAGCCTCACGGTGGCGCTCAGCCCGGGCGCGGTGCAAGTGCTGCGTCCGCGACCCTGACCGAGCCTTGGCGGCCCGTGGGTCCATGCAACGCGGACAGGTTCCGGGAGCGCCCGCCTGATCCGCCGGCCGGGCGCCCCGATCACCCCTGGGGTCGGATACGCTCCGGAGCGATGTACGGGGGCACCGCCGGATGAACGAGCCAGCCGAGGGCCTGGCTCCCGAGTTCGAGGGCACGAGCCGGTTCGAGATCGTGCGTCGTCTCGGCGCCGGCGCCATGGGCGTGGTCTACGAGGCGCTCGATCGCGAGCGCAACGCGCGGGTCGCGCTCAAGACCCTGCGGACCATGAACTCGCAGGAGCTCCTGACCCTCAAGCACGAGTTCCGCTCGCTGCAGGACGTCACCCACCCCAACCTGGTCACTCTCGGCGAGCTGATCGAGGACGACGACCGCTGGTTCTTCACGATGGAGCTGGTCGAGGGCGAGGACCTGCTGTGCTACGTCCGGGGGCCGGACGGCGGCCGGACCGCGTCCGACGCCAAGACCCTCCCGCACGTCCCCGTCCACGCCGTCGGTCGGACCCAGGCCCACGCCGACACCGCGCCCCAGGCCGCGGTCGAGCCGATCCTCGGCCCCGGCTTCGACGAGCAGCGGCTGCGCGCCTCACTCCTGCAGCTCGCGCACGCGCTCAACGCGCTGCACGCCGCCCGCAAGGTCCACCGCGACATCAAGCCCGCCAACGTGCTGGTCAGCCGCGAGGGCCGGGTCGTCGTCCTCGATTTCGGCCTCGCCTTCGACGTCCAGCGCGGCGGCGGCTGGGAGCCGCGCCTGGCCGGCACCCTCGGCTACATGCCGCCCGAGCTGTTCACCACCGGCAAGGTCGACCAGGCGAGCGACTGGTACGCGGCCGGGGTCCTGCTGTTCGAGGCCCTGACCGGCCGCCAGCCGTTCGTCGCCCAGAGCCGGCTCGCGCTGCTCGACATCCAGCAGCGTGACGCGCCGCCGGCGTCGGAGTTCTGCGTCGACGTCCCCCTCGATCTCGATCAGCTGTGCCAGGATCTCTTGCGCAGCGATCCTACCCGTCGCCCTGACGGCGGCGAGGTCCTGCGCCGGCTCGGCGAGGTCGGCCCGCGCCGGCTCGCCCCGGTGACCCGGCAGCCGTTCGTCGGTCGCGGCGTCGAGCTCGAGCGGCTGGCGGCGGCCCGGGCCGAGGTCGCGGCCGGGCGCAGCACCACCGTGCTGGTCCGCGGCGAGAGCGGCGTCGGCAAGAGCTACCTGGTCCGCCAGTTCACCAACGGCCTGCTCGCCCGCGAGCCCGAGGCGGTGGTGCTGTTCGGCCGCTGCTACGAGCGCGAGTCGGTGCCGTACAAGGCGCTCGACGGGATCGTCGACGAGCTGACCCGGTTCCTGGGCTCGACCCCGGCCAAGGAGCTGGCCGCGCTCCTGCCCGACGACCTGGCGGCGCTGGCCCGGGTCTTCCCGGTGCTGCGCGGGCTGTTGCCGGCGGGCGAGGCCGAAGTCGCGACCGCGGTCGCCGCGCGCGAGCCACAACGCGTGAGGGCCGAGGCGTTCGCCCAGCTGCGCGAGCTGCTCGGGCGGGTCGCGACCCGGCACCCGGTGGTGCTGGTCGTCGACGATCTGCACTGGACCGACGCCGACAGCGTCCAGCTCCTGCGCGAGCTCCTGCGCCCGCCGGCGGCGCCGCCGTTGCTGCTGATCGCGACCCTGCGCAACAGCGACGTCGGCCAGGTGCCGATGGCCGAGCTGACCGCCGCGATCCCTGCCAGCGAGCCGGCCTACGATCTCGGGCTCGCGACGCTGTCCGCCGACGACGCCGAGCAGCTGGTCCGCCGCCTGGTCGAGGGCGTCGACGGCCAGGGCGCGATCGATCCCCGCATGATCGCGCGCGAGGCGGGGGGCCACCCGATGTTCATCCACGAGCTGGTCCAGCACGTGGCCTGGGGCAAGGGCGACCAGCCGGCGCTGCCGCGCATCGACGACGCGATCCGGGCCCGCATCGGCCGGCTCGAGGACGCGTCGCGCACCATGGTCGAGCTGATCGCACTGGCCGGTAGCCCGCTGCCGCAGCAGACCATCGCGACCGCGTCGCGGCTCGAGCTCGACGACTTCGTGCAGCGCGCGACCCACCTGCGGATCGCCAACCTGGTCCGGACCCGCGGCGGCAAGGCCCTCGACCCGATCGAGCCGGTCCACGATCGCGTCCGCGAGGCGGTGGTGGCCTCGCTGTCCGATCGGCGCCGCACCGAGCTGCACCTCCGGCTGGCCGAGGCGCTCGAGGACGCCGCCGCGGCCGACCCCGAGGCGCTGGCGGTCCACTGGCGGGGTGCCGGCCGCGCCGACCACGCGCTGCGCCACGCGGTGCGGGCCGCCGAGCAGGCCTCGACCGGCGTCGCGTTCCGGCGCGCGGCCCGGCTGTACCGGATGGCGCTCGAGCTCGGCGGCAGCTCGCCCGAGCAGCGCCGGCTGCTGTCGACCCGGCTGGGCGACGCCCTGGCCAACGCCGGCGATGGCGCCGCGTCGGCCGACGCCTACCTGACCGTGGCGACCGACGCGCCGCTCGACGCCCGCATCGATCTCGAGCGCAAGGCCGCCGAGCAGCTCCTGCGCGCCGGCTACATCGACCGCGGCATCGAGCAGGCCCGGGCAGTGCTCGACCGCGTCGGCATGGCCTGGCCGTCGACGCCGGGCCGGGCGCTGGCGTCGCTCATCTACCAACGAGGGCTGGTCCGCCTGCGCGGCTTGCGGTTCACCGAGCGCGCGCTCGCCGACATCCCCGCCGCCGATCTGGCCCGGTTCGACATGTGCTGGTCGTTGACCTCGCTCGGGCTGGTCGACACCATCCGCGGCGCCGAGGTCGGCGCCCGCCAGCTGCGCGAGGCGCTGCGGCTGGGCGAGCCCGGCCGGCTGGCGCTGTCGCTGGCCGCCGAGGCGGTGTACGCGTCGCAGATGAGCGGCCCGGCCCGAGCCCGCAAGCTGCTGGCCGAGGCCGGCCGGCTGGCCGCCAAGGTCGGGCGCCCGTACGTCGACGGCATCGTCGCCGGCGACACCGGCCTGGTCGAGTACGTGTTCGGCAACTACGCCCTGGCGCGCGAGCACCTCGTCCGCGCCGATCGCCACTTCCGCGCGTCGCCGGGCGCAGCCTGGGAGCAGAGCGCGGTCCGGCTGTTCGAGATGGTCTGTCTGTGCTGCGAGGGCCGGCTCGACGAGCTCGCGCGCCGCCTGCCGCCGATCCTGGCCGAGGCCGACGATCGCGGCGATCTGTTCGCGGCGACGTCGATCCGGGTCGCGACCGAGCACCTCGTGCTGATCGCCGCCGGCCGCCCCGAGCAGGCCCGGGCCAACGTGGTCGCGGCCATGGCCCGCTGGTCGCAGACCGGCTTCCAGATGCAGCACCGCTACGCGCTGGTGACCCAGGTCGAGATCGATCTCAGCCAGGGTCAGGGCCGGGCCGCCCACGCCCGGATCGAGGGCGCGTGGCGCCAGATCGAGGGCTCGATGCTGCTGCAGATCCGCCAGCAGCGGATCGAGACCCTGAGCGCGCGCGGCCGGGCGGCGGTGGCGGCCGCGGTCGACGGCGAGGACCCACGCCGGCTGCTGGCCGAGGCCGAGCGCCACGCCCGGACCATCATCGGCGAGTACCTCGCCTACGCCGTCGGCCAGGGCCGGTTGATCACCGCCGCGGTGGCCCACGCCCGCGGCCAGCGCGAGCGAGCCGCGGCCGACCTCGCCGTCGCCGTCGAGCGATTCGAGACGACCGGCATGGCGCTGCACGCCGCGGTCGCGCGCCGGCGCCGCGGCGAGCTGCTCGGCGGCGACGACGGCCGCGCGTTGATCGCCACCGCCGACGCCTGGATGAAGGCCGCCGGCGTCGTCGATCTCGACGCCATCGTCCGCATGCTCGCCCCGGGCTTCGGCGCCAGCGCCAGGCTTGCGCCGGGCGCCGGATGACCGCACGATCATCGGGTCGTCCCTCCATCGCAGCGATCGCCTCGCAACCGTCGTCATAGTCACGCTCACGCTCACGCTCACGCTCACGCTCACGCTCACGCTCACGCTCACGCTCACGCTCACGCTCGCGCTGGTAGCCTGCGGCCAGTCCGCGGCCGGCGGCGCCGACGCCACCACCACCGACGCCCGCGCGACCGACGCCGCCGGGCCGGTCGACGCCAGCCCCGACGCGAACCCCGACGCCATCGTCGCGCCGGTCGACGCCTGGACCTGGATCCCGGTCGACGGCTCGACCTGCGCCAGCGGCGCCCGCGCCGGCATTGGCCTCAACCCGTCGGGGATGGCCGACGAGCTCGTGCTGTTCTTCCAGGGCGGCGGCGCGTGCTGGAACCAGGGCTCGTGCGTGCCGTCGCTGCTCGCCTACGGCCCGATCTGCCGATCACGGCCGCCAACGGCCTCGACCTGCGCCAGTTCATCCTCGGCTGGGCCACCGGCACCGCCTGGTCGAACGGCGAGTGACCGCGGCCGCTCGCCCGCGCGGCGATGGGCCGAGGTGACCGCCGCACCCGGCTGCGCTATCGTCGACGGTGATGACCAAGGGCCGGCTCGAAGCGTTCAGCGACGGCGTGATCGCCATCCTGATCACGATCATGGTGCTCGAGATCAAGGTGCCGCACGGGCCGGAGTGGGCGGCGCTGCGGCCGCTGGTGCCGGTGTTCCTGAGCTACGTGCTGTCGTTCGTGTTCGTCGGGATCTACTGGAACAACCACCACCACCTCTTGCACGCGGCGAGCAAGGTGACCGCCGGCATCATGTGGGCGAACCTGCACCTCCTGTTCTGGCTGTCGCTCATCCCGTTCGCGACCGGCTGGATGGGCGAGAACCACGCCGCCGCGCTGCCGGTCGCGCTGTACGGCGCGGTGGTGACCGCCTCGGCCATCGCCTACACGATCCTGGTGGTGACGATCGTCCGCGCCGACGGCGAGTCGTCGAAGCTCAAGGCCGCGATCGGCAGCGACCTCAAAGCCAAGCTGTCGCTCGCCTGCTACGCCGCGTCGATGCCGCTCGCCTTCGTCGCCCGCTGGCTGTCGATCGGCATCTATGTCGGGGTCGCCCTGATCTGGCTCATCCCCGACCGCCGCATCGAGCGTCAGCTCCACGCCGACGGCCACTGACGGCCTCAGGAGACCTCAGAACGCCAGCCGGGCGCCGAGCCGGGCCGACATCGGCGCGTAGCGCGCGACCGTGTTGCCGAAGTCGGGGTTGCGGATGATCGGCTCGGGTGTCTCGGCGCCGTCGCTGGTGACCGCCTTGGCGAACGGCAGGTCCTCGTAGGTGCCCCCGACGATCGGGAACGCGTTCGAGCGATAGCTGTAGTCCTCGTCGACCGCGGCCTGGCCCTGGTGATCGTAGAGGTTGAAGACGTCGGCGAAGACCTCGACGGACATGCCGCGGGCCAGCGCCTGGCCGTAGGAGACGTGGACGTCGAGCGCGTGCTCGGCGTCGGTCCGGCCGAGCGCGCCGCGCGGCAAGAGGAACGACTCGCCGGTGCCGTACAGCGGGTGACCGGCCAGGGCGCCGTGGGGCGTGCCCGACGCCAGCCGCGCCCGCCAGCCCAGGGTCAGCACGCCGGCGCGCTTGAGATCCCACCGGTAGAAGCCGTCGATCTTGACGTTGTGCGGGCGATCCTGGGGCAGCGGCCCCTCGCGGTTGGCGGTCAGCTCGACCAGGTCGTACTGCGACGAGATGTTGGGATCGATCTGGCCGTTGTCGTAGGACACCAGGCCGGGGAAGTTGCCGCGGGTGTGGGACCACGTGTAGCTCGCCGTCAGGAACAGCGCGTGCGAGAAGCGCTTCGACAGCGTGACCTGGACCTCGTCGTGATCGCGGCGCGGCCGATCGAAGCCGCGGATGCCGGTGTAGAGGTCGAGCAGCCGGGACAGGCGGGCGATCGCGCCGGCATCGCCGCTGGCGGTCGCGGTCTCGAGCTGGCCGCGCAGCCGGGCCTCCTCGTCGGCGCTCCACTCGCCGGGGTTGGCGATCACGTAGGTCTGGGCGCCGTCGGTCGAGACGTCCTCGATCACCCGGCCCAGCGCGCGGTGCTGGTACGAGACCCCGACCTTGACGTCGTCGGCGATCTCGTACTCCAGGCCGGCCAGTCCCTCGTCGAGGTATTGGGCCTGGAGGCCGGGCGCGACCAGGGTGCCGCCGACGCCGATCGCGCTGCCGCCGGCCGCCTCGTCGGGGCAACCGGTCGCCGACGGTCCGCCGTAGCCGTCGACCGAGGCGCCGCACATCTGCCAGTCGAAGTCCTGGCGGTACGACACCTCGCCGCCGAAGGACCGCGAGTTGATGTCCATCGGGATCGACTCGTAGAACCGGCCTCCGTGGGCGTAGGCCCGCGACCGGCCCTCGCGGGTCCAGTCGTAGACAAGGCCGAGCCGGGGCGCCCACATCCCGCTCAGCGCCAGCGCGTTGGTGCCGTAGGCGGCGCCGGTGTTGGGATCGAGCTGGCCCTGCAGGAAGCGGGCGTAGCGCAGGCGCTGATCCTCGTAGCGCAGGCCGGCGTCGATGATCAAGTTGGGCCGGACCTGCCACGAGTCGCGGACGAACCCGGCCCAGTTGACGGTCTCGCCGGCGATGGTCGAGCCGGCGTCGCCGGCGCCGATGAACCGGCACGGCAAGGCGACGTCGCCCAGCTGACCGGTCGGGGTGTACGAGCACGAGCGGTCGAACTCGGTAGGATCGGCACCCATCGGCGCGACCTGGATCCAGCGCGACGCGGTGATGGTCTTGGTGTCGGCGCGGTTCTCGTAGAACACGCCGCCGGTGTAGCTGCGCGGCTCGGTCAGCCGGTTGTCCTCGGCGTCGATGCCGGCCTTGAGCTCGTGGCTGCCCAGCCAGCGGACCCGGTGGGTCACGCCCAGCCGCATCGACCAGCGGTTCTCGGTGTCGTCGACCAGCGTGCCGCCGCCGCCGACCCGATAGCCGGCGCCGTCGTCGGGACAGTTGGTGATGCTGGGGAACGGATCGTTGCCGCCGTCGGTGCAGGCCAGCCGGGTCTGCTCGTCCTCGAAGC
Organism: Myxococcales bacterium; assembly: GCA_043775605.1. Taxonomy (GTDB): domain Bacteria; phylum Myxococcota_A; class Polyangia; order Haliangiales; family Haliangiaceae; genus UBA2376. The sequence continues at coordinate 4,283 of JAYVSF010000637.1, read as the reverse complement.
CGAGCTTCGACCACTCGCCGAGGTTGCCGAACCGCAGGAGCTGGAGCGGTTGGCTGCGGGCAGCGACGTCGGCGTTCTCGGCGCCGACGTGATCGCGGTGCCAGCCGAGCACGCCCTCGAGCTCGGTGCGGTTGTCCTGGAACTTCGACGTCCAGCGCAGGGCGACGTCGCTGGTCAGGCGCTGGCTGTCGAAGTTGGTGGCCGCCGGCAGGCCGTACATGCCGAAGCTCTGGCCGCGGCTGGGCCCGCCGACGAAGCTGAGCTGGCCCTGGTGCTCGGGCGAGTAGGCGTAGTTGAGCTTGCCGATGCCCTGCACGCCGCCGGTCCACGGGTGGAACAAGCGGGTGCGGACGTCCTCGAACGCCCGGAAGCCGGTGACCGGATCGACGTCGGCGATCCCGTTGTGGTCGCTGTCGGTCTGGCGCTTGGTGGTGCGCGACAGGGTGGTCCGGCTGTAGCTGGGCGAGGCGCCGAGCACGAACCACAGCCTGTCCTTGATGACCGGCCCCGCGATCAGGAAGCCGAGGTCGGCCGACAGCGCGAGGTCGGCGGCGACGTCGATCGCGGTGGCCTGGCGCTCGGCGCGGTCGGCGGCGGCGGTCAGGAACCCGGGCGCCACCGACGCGAACACCGAGCCCTCGAGCTGGTTTCCGCCGCTGCGGGTGACGACGTTGACCACGCCGCCGGTCGAGCGGCCGTACTCGGCGTTGTAGCCGCCGGTGATGACCTCGGTCTGCTCGACGAAGTCGGTGAGCACCGGGCTGCCGACGCCGCCGTAGCGCAGGCTGGTGGTGTTGACCCCGTCGACCACGTACTGGTTCTCGAGCCCCGACGAGCCGGAGAAGCCCGGGCCGACGCCGTCGCCGTGCGAGCCGGGGGTGACGCCAAGGGTCGAGACGTAGCTGCGGCCGAAGCTCGGCAGGCTGATCATCTGGTCGCGGTCGATGACGACGCTGTGGCGCGGCGACGGATCGATGAGCACGTGGCCGACCATCTCGATCCGCTCGCCCTTCATCGCGGCCAGGTCGAGGCGATGGAAGACCAGGGCGGTGCGCTGGGCGCCGACGTCGACGTCGGCGTAGTGGGCGGTGAGGTCGCCGTAGAAGAAGGTGACCTCGTAGAGGCCCGGCACCAGGCTGGTGAACCGGAAGGTGCCGTCTTCCTCGGTGATGGTGGTGGCGGTGTCGCGGCCGGCGGTGGCGGCGACCGTGACCCCGACCATCGGTTCGCCGGTGGCCTTGTCGGTGACCCGGCCGGCGAGCGCGCCGGTGGTGATGCCCTGGGCACGGACCAGGCGGGGCACGACCAGCATCGGGCCGACGGCGAGGACGGCGACGGTCAAGCACAGGGCGGGCGGACGATAGCGACGACGGATGGGCTCCAAGGGTTCCTCCTCCCGACGCACACGCGCGGCGCGTGGGTTCGATCGGAGTCCGTGCCTCAACGTCGCTGGCCGACCGCGACGGCGCAGGCGCCGGGTGCGACACCGCACCTGCGACCCTGGCCGCAACGTCGCCCCCGCGGACGTGACCGGCCGGGCGCTACCGGCGCGACAGCGTGAACCGGAAACCGTCGTCGGTGCTGGCCTCGATCGTCGTCCCGTCGATGGCCTGGGCCCGCGGCTCGGCGGTCGGCGCGGGCACGCCCAGCCGGCGCGCGAGCGCCTCGGCGGCCGTCGTCAGCCTGGCGCCGCCGGCGTCGTTCGCGAGGTCGGCCTCGGGCCACAGCTCGATCTCGGTCAGCCGGCCGCGCTCGAACCGGAGCGTGGCACCGACCCTCATCGTCGGCGACAGCTCGAGGATGCGGCGGACCAGCACCACGACGACGCTCGACCACCGACGACCTGGCACACGCTCGGTGTACCGCGCGTCGACCGGGGCGGTGACCGGCCCGCGACAATTGTGCTCATCGTCGTGGCGCCTTGCGCTCGTCGACGAGCCATCCCGCCTCGTTGACGGGACCCGGGCAGCGGTGCACTGATCGCAGCCATGGCACGTCAGGTCATCGGCATCGTCGGCGGTAGCGGCCTCTACGACCTCGACGGGCTGACCGATCAGCGCTGGCAGCGGGTCGAGTCGCCATTCGGTGAGCCGTCCGACCAGCTCCTGTTCGGCCGCGTCGGCGACCAGCCGATCGTGTTCCTGCCCCGCCATGGCCGCGGCCACCGGATCCCGCCCCACGAGATCAACTTCCGCGCCAACATCGACGCGCTCAAGCGGGCCGGCTGCACCGCGGTGATCTCGGTCAGCGCGGTCGGCTCGCTGCGCGAGGACCTGGCGCCGGGCACGTTCGTGATCGTCGATCAGTTCGTCGATCGCACCCTGCGCGGGCCCAAGACCTTCTTCACCACCGGCCTGGTCGCCCACGTGTCGATGGCCCACCCGGTGTGCGGCCGGATCGGCGACGCCCTGGCCGCCATGGGCGCCGAGCTCGGCCTGACCATGGTCCGCGGCGGCACGCTGGTGGTGATGGAAGGGCCGCAGTTCTCGACCAAGGCCGAGGCCGAGATGCACCGCCGGCTGGGCTGCAACCTGGTCGGCATGACCGCGATGCCCGAGGCCAAGCTCGCGCGCGAGGCCGAGCTCTGCTACGCGACGGTGGCGATGGTCACCGACTTCGACTGCTGGCACCCCGACCACGATCACGTCGACATCGCGCAGGTGCTGGCGGTGATGGCGGCCAACGGCGACCACGCCCGCACGCTGGTCGCCGGCATGGTGCCGCGGCTCGGCGCCCACGACGGGCCGTGCCCGCACGCCTGCGATCGCGCGCTCGACGGCGCGATCATGACCGCCCCCGAGGCCCGGGACCCGGCGCTGGTCGCCCGGCTCGACGCGGTCGCCGGCCGGGTGCTCGGCCCGCAGGCGGCGCCGGCGAGCGCACCATGAAGGTCCACGGCCACTGGCGGCGCGCCCTCGAGCTCGACGACGGGCGGCGGGCGATCGTCGTGCTCGATCAGGTCCACCTGCCCTACGAGGTCGCCTGGCTGCGGATCGAGGACCTGGCCGGGGTCGAGCGCGCGATCCGCGACATGCACGTGCGCGGCGCGCCCCTGATCGGCGCGACCGCGGCGTACGGCGTGGCCATCGGCCTGCTGCACGGGGTCGGCCTCGACGAGATCGACCGCCGCCTGGCCGCGACCCGACCGACCGCGATCAACCTGCGCTGGGCCCTCGACCGGATGCGGGCGGCGCTGACGACCGGCGATGCCGCCGGCGCCGCGCCCGACGTCGACCGGGCCTGGGCCGCCGCCGCCGCGATCGCCGAGGACGAGGTCGCGCGCTGCGAGGCGATCGGCGAGCACGGGGTCGGCCTGATCGAGGCGGTGGCCGAGCGGCTCGGCGACAGCCCGGTCGAGATCCTCACTCACTGCAACGCCGGCTGGCTGGCCACCGTCGACTGGGGCACCGCGCTGGCGCCGATCTACAAGGCCCACGAGCGCGGGCTCGCGGTCCACGTCTGGGTCGACGAGACCCGGCCGCGCAACCAGGGCTACCTGACCGCGTGGGAGCTGGCCGCGCACGGCGTGCCCCACACCGTCATCACCGACAACGCCGGCGGCCACCTGATCCAGCACGGCATGGTCGACCTCTGCATCGTCGGCACCGATCGCACCACCCGCGACGGCGACGTCTGCAACAAGATCGGCACCTACCTCAAGGCGCTCGCGGCCAAGGCCAGCCGCGTCCCGTTCTACGTCGCCGCGCCGTCGCCCAGCATCGACTGGACGCTCACCGCGCCGGCCGGCACCCTGCCGCGCATCCCGATCGAGGAGCGGTCCGGCGACGAGGTCCGCTGGATCACCGGCCACGGCGGCGCGCGGGCCCAGGTCGTGCCGGTCACCAGCCCGGTCGCCAACCCGGCCTTCGACATCACCCCGCGCCAGCTCGTCACCGCGCTCATCACCGAGCGCGGCGTGGTCCTACCCGCCGACCTCGCCGCGCAGTTTCCCGAGCACACCGCGGCGACGGCAGCCGAGGCCCCGCGATGAGCCTGGCCCTGCGCGATCGCCTGGTCGCGACCGCGCGCCGCATGAGCGAGCTGGGCCTGACGCCCGGCCTGTCGGGCAACGCCAGCGTCCGCACCACCGGCGGCTTCCTGATCACGCCGTCGGCCCTGCCCTACGACGCCCTGCGCGGCGAGGACCTCGTCGAGCTGCGCGCCGACGGCACCGCCCGCGCCGATCAGCGCACGCCGTCGTCGGAGTGGCAGCTCCATCGCGATCTGCTCGCCGCCCGCCCCGAGATCGAGGCCATCGTCCACACCCACTCGCTGTACTGCAC
>JAYVSF010000636.1:0-2555 GCA_043775605.1 Myxococcales bacterium | reverse complement strand
GCCGCGGCCGCCGCCGCCGCCGGTTGTGACGTCCTCGCCCACACCCCGGTCGGGCCGCTGTCCGATGCCACCGTCGCGGCCTGGTCGGGGCGCGCGGTGATCTCGACGCTCGCGGCGTTCGGCGGCGGCGCCGACGCGATTGCCAACCTCCGCCGGCTGCGCGCGGCCGGCGCGACGATCCTGTACGGCACCGACCTCGGCAACTCGCGGGTGGCCGGCGTCGATCCCGAGGAGCTGTCGCTGCTGGCCGAGGCCGGGCTCGACGGCGCCGCGATCGTCGACGCCATGACCACGGCCCCGGCCCGCTACTGGCACCTGCCCGCGCCCGACCTCGCCGCCCCCGGCGCCGACGCCTCGTACGTGATCCTGGCGCGCGAGCCGCGCGTGGATCCGACGGCGTACCTCGCGCCGGTCGCGGTCTTCCTGCACGGGCGGCGCCTGCGATGAGGCCGCGGGTCGTCGCGGTCGCGGCCGCGCTCGCGCTCACCGTCGTCGGTCTCGGCCGCGCCGACGCCCACCAGTCGTCGGTGACCTACAGCCGGGTGGTCGTCGACGGCGACCGCGCCAGCTACCGGATCCAGATCGATCGCCTCGACGCCTCGGTGCTGATCGGCGACGAGCTCGACCCGGCCGCGATGACCGACGACCAGCGGGCGGCGCTCGCGACCTCGGTGACCCGCGCGATCACGATCGCCGACGGCGACATCGCCTGCGCCGCCGGCCCGGCCACCGTCGAGCGCGACGGCGCGCGAGTCGCGGTGACCTGGAGCTTCACCTGCCCAGCGCCGATCGCGGTGCTGGCCCTCACCTACGACCTCCTGTTCTTCGACGATCCCAACCACACCGCCGCGCTCGAGGTCGAGGTCGAGGGCCGGCCGCCGGCGACCACGCTGCTCGACGTCGATCACGCCCGCTTCGTCTGGACGCTGCACGAGGCGCCGCCGTCGCGCCTGCTGACGTTCATCCGCGCCGGCATCCACCACGTCGCCACCGGCCTCGATCACATCGCGTTCGTGCTGACCCTGCTGCTGGCGGTGGTGCTGGTCCGCGATCGCGCCGGCGCCGCGTGGCGACTGCGCCCGCTCGGCCAGGCCCTGCGCGCCACCGCGGTGGTGGCCAGCGCGTTCACCCTCGCCCACTCCCTGACCTTGATCGCGGCCGCGCTCGGCTGGGTCGCGGTGCCGACGATCGTCGTCGAGTCGGCGATCGCGCTGTCGATCGTGTGGACCGCGATCGAGGACGTCATCCGGCCCGACGTCCGCTGGCGGTTCGTCCTCACGTTCTGCTTCGGCCTGGTCCACGGCCTCGGCTTCGCCCGCATGCTGGCGGTGCTGCTGCCGCCCGGCGCGCGGATCGTGCCGCTGCTGGCCTTCAACCTCGGGGTCGAGATCGCGCACCTGACCGTGATCGCGATCGCGTTGCCGACGATGTGGCTGCTGGCCCGCCGGGTCGGCGCCCGCCGCTACCGCACGATCGTCCTGCCGATCGCGGCCGGCACCCTCGCCGTGCTCGGCGTGATCTGGATGATCGAACGGGTCGGTGGCATGAAGCTGCTCGGCCTGTGACCGGTCACGCCCGCAGGCGCGCCGGCCGGCTCACGGTGGGTTGTGTCCGTACATCATGGCCGCCACCAGCAGGAGCGCCATCAGGAGCCCTGCCCATAGCGAGATCTTGTCCGCGAGTCGCATCCTTGCCTTCCGCGCACTAGATGCGCGACTCGCGCAATCGCGGGCGTGGCATCTCGTCGCACCAGGAGGACCCGTGGGTCAGTTCCAGTAGACGACCTTGCGATGGTCGCGGTCGAGGGTGAGAAACCCGCCGAGGGTGATGCGGGGCCGGGCGCCGATCACGGGCGCGACGTGGTGGTAGTAGCGGCCGGCGGAGAACACCAGGACGTCGCCGGCGGTCATCTGCACGCGGTAGCTGTGGTAGCGGGCCTTGATGGCGTCGCCGTCGGGCATGAAGCTGGCGAGGCGCGGCACCGGATCGGCGTCGGTCAGCCCGTGGATCACCAGCTCGCCGCCGGCCTCGGGGGCCTGCAGCAGGACCACGAAGCTGAGGCTGGTGCTGGTGTCGAGCCCGCCGGTGGCGTCGCGGTAGACCGGCAGCTGGTAGTGGCGGCCGTCGTTGTGGACGATGATCCGCTGGCCCTCGGGCAGCGAGCGGATCGTGCAGCCCGCGAACCGCCGGCCATCGGCCGCGACCAGCCGCTCGACCGGGCGGCCGCCGGCGATGTGGCCGAGCAGCGCCTCGATCGGATCGCCCGCGCCGGCCTGGCCGCCGAGCAAGCGATCGTAGAGCGCGGTGTAGCGCGCGGCGTCCTCGAAGTAGCCGTCGACCGCGGGCCCGCCCGGGGTCGCGAAGGTCGGGGTCGCGGCCTCGCCCAGCACCCGGATGTCGACCTGCGGCCCGGTCTGGTTGGGCCGCCGCCACGGCAGCTCCTCGTCGGTCTCGAGCCGGGCCAGGATCGTGCGGCGCAGCTCGTCGGGAAAGACCTGGCGGAGCACCACCGCGTCGAGGCGATCCTGGTGGATGTCCTCGATCGCGCTGGCGTG
>JAYVSF010000635.1:0-3020 GCA_043775605.1 Myxococcales bacterium | reverse complement strand
CCGGCCTGGCCGCCGGCGCGATCCGCGCGCGCCTGCTTGACCCATCCGCCCAACGCGGACGGAATCAGGTCGAGCTCGCGCGCGACCTGGGCCACGCTCCGACCCTCGTCCAGCACCAGCTTCACGACGCCGGCTTTGAACTCATCCGTGAACTGCCGGCGCTTCCCCTGCCGGCCGGGGCCACCATCTCGCTTCGTCTTCATACGGGATACGTTGGACACAGCTTCCGCCTCTCGGAAAGTGTCCACGGGAGTGGATCAAACCCGTCCGGCGAACCGCGTCGCGGCCGGTGTCGCCTACGATGCGCCGGCCGGTTATCGATGCCCACCAGCCGGCGAGCGCTCGCCGAGCCGCTCCCTCGTGCTGCCACGCCGCTGCCACTCGGGACGGAACAGGACGGGGGACGACGGGCCGCGACGGTAGACAAGCTACCGGAGGTGTTGGAACGTCCCGGAACCGCTTGACCATAGCTGAACGGGGACAGACTCCCATATCGTATCTAGCTGCAGCTCCACGTCTTTTCGAGGTCACCGCGAAGACATCAGGAGCGGCGAGGCGGCGGGCGCTTGGGGCCGGCCTTCGGGTCGGGCTTGCCGCCGGCCTTCGCCCGGCTCTTGATGGTTGGCTTCACCGGGGGCAGGCGGCGCAGCGCGGCCTTGCCCAGCAGCGGCGGGTGCCACTCGTAGTGCTCGACGTCGGTCAGGCGCGGGACCTTGCCGAGGTGCAGGAGGACGACGCCGTCCTCGGTCAGGCGGCGGGCCTGCCCGGCGATCCCACCGGGCAGCGTGTCGAGCAGCGTGCCGTCGTCGGCCACGACCCGCCAGTACGGCGCGGTGCCGTGGCGCCCGGCCGCGCGCTCCTCGTCGGCGGCCTCGGCGACGACGCGCAGGAAGCTGCCGGTGGTGAGCGGGCAGGTGTAGTCGGCGCCGTGGGTGCGGGCGAGGTTGGCGCGCAGCTCGCCGACGGTGAGCACCCGGCCCTCGGGGATGCGCCGGATCACGGCGTCGAGCTCGAGCGGCGACGAGATCAGCATGCGGCCCGCGGGCTGCGCGGCGCTGCGCGCGGTCGCGAGCTCCTCCACGATCGCCGGCGGGTGCTGGTCACGCTTCTCGATCGCCGAGGTCGCCATCGCCGCCATGCTCGCACGCCGCCGCGCCGCGCACGAATCTCACGCGTCGGGTTCGGGCTCGGATTCGGATTCGGGTTCGGATCCGGCGTCGGGTTCGGATCCGGCGTCGGGTTCGGATCCGGGCTCGGGCTCGGCCAGGTGCGCGCGGATCGCCGCGGCCACGGCCCTGTTCATCCCCGGCGCCTTCGCCAGCTCCGCCTCGGTCGCCTTCGCGATCGCGGCGACCGTGCCGAAGTGCTTCAACAGCGCCTGGCGTCGCCGCGCGCCGACGCCGGGGATATCGTCGAGCGTCGAGCGCAGCATGGCCTTGCCCCGGCGCTCGCGGTGGAACGAGTTGGCGAATCGGTGGGCCTCGTCGCGCAGCCGCGCCAGCAGGTACAGCTCGGCGGTGTTGGCCCGCAGCGCGATCGGCTCCTTCACGCCGCGGCGGTAGACCCGGTCGGGCGCGTCGCCGCTCGCCAGCTCGCGCTCCTTGGCCAGCGAGATGACGTCGACCGCGTCCTCGCGATCGAGCTCGTAGCCGAGATCGGTGAGCGCCGCGATCGCCATGCCGAGCTGGCCCTTGCCGCCGTCGACCACCACCAGGTCCGGCATCGCCCACGCCGGATCGTCGCCGGCCGCCTTCTTGAACCGGCGGGTCAGCACCTCGTACATCGCGGCGAAGTCGTCGTTGCCGACCGTGCGGACCTTGAACTTGCGGTACAGGTTCTTGGCCGGCACGCCGTCGACGAACGTCACCATCGACGCCACCGTCTCGACGCCCTGGACGTGGGCGATGTCGAAGCACTCGATCCGCTGCGGCCGTCGGCGCAACCCGAGCCGCGCGGCCAGCTTGTCGAGCGCGGCGTCGCCATCGGCCGACTGATCGCGGCGCGAGATCATCGCCGCCGCCGCGTTCTTCTGGGCCAGCTCGAGCAGCCGGACCCGGGTCCCGCGCTGCGGCGACACCAGCCGGACCTTCTTGCCGCGCACCGAGCCCAGCCAGTCGGCGAGCAGGTCGGGATCCGGCAGCTCGACCGGGACCACGACCTCGTCGGGCACGAACGTGCCGGTCGCGTAGTACTGCTGGACGAACGCGGCCACCAGCTCGGCGTCGGCCAGCTCCTGGTCGCGCTGCCCGACGCTGCGCTTGCCGACCAGCTTGCCGGCGCGCACGAACAGCACGGTCAGCTCGGCGCTGTCACCCTCGCGGTGCAGCCCGAACACGTCCTGATCGACGAACTCGTCCTGCACGATGTGCTGGCGCGACACCGTGCGCTCGACCGCGCCGATCGAATCGCGGACCGCGGCCGCCAGCTCGAACTCCTCGTGGCCGGCGTGCGCGACCATGCGCTGGCGCAGGCGGGCCACCAGCTCCTTGTCGCGGCCCTCGAGGAACAGGCCGACGTCGTCGACCTGCTCGCGGTAGGCGGCGGCCGGCACCGGCATCGCGCACGGGCCCGGGCAGCGCTTGATCTGGTACTGCAGGCAGACCCGGCCGCGGTGCTCGAGCACGTGATCGGTGCAGGTGCGGAGCTGGAAGTGGCGGTTGAGGATGCGCAGGGTCTCGCGGCACGACGTCGCCGAGTGGTACGGCCCGTAGTAGTGGGCGCCGTCGTCCTTGATGTTGCGGGCGACCTCGACCCGCGGGAACTGCGCGGCCCGCGGCGCGTCGGGGTCGGCGCTGGCCGGCTCGAGCCGCAGCACCAGGTACTGCTTGTCGTCGCGCAGCTTGACGTTGAAGCGCGGCTGGTGCTGCTTGATGAGGTGGTTCTCGAGGAGCAACGCCTCCTTCTCGTCGGTGACCACCACCGTGTCGATGGTCGCGAGCGCCCGGCCGAGAAAGCCCGCGGCCACGAACAGGCGCTCGTCACCGCCCGGCCGGAAGTACTGCCGCACCCGCGTGCGCAGG
>JAYVSF010000634.1:0-3690 GCA_043775605.1 Myxococcales bacterium | reverse complement strand
TTCTGGAAGATGTCGCGCCAGTTGCCCTGGTAGTCGAGCACCTGCTCGCCGCGGTCGTCCTTGACCCGGATGTCGAAGCGGTTCCACGGCCGGCTGGGATCGCCGTGGCGCCGGCTGAACGTCAGCGGCAGGTACTCGGCGGTCAGGCGGGTGAGGTCGGGGTCGCCGACCGCGTCGAGACGGGCCTGGTGCGCCGCCCGCGTCTCGCGGTCGGGCAGCCCGGCCAGGAGGTCGCGATGGCGGGTCCACACGGCCCGGTTCGCGCCATGGACGAAGCGCGCGAAGTCCGGACCGGGGATGTCGCCGCCGCAGGCGAAGACCCCGCCGCGCATGTCGTTGAACAGGACGTTGGCCACGTGGTGGGCCGAGGCGGTCCGATCGGCGGTGAGCTGGAGCCCGTCAGTGGCCGCCACGATCCCGCGCAGCCGCGCACGGCCGCGGGCCAGATCGGCGCGCACCTCGGCCACCAGCGAATCCGGCCGCTCGAGCTGCTCGATCAGCGTGACCACCTGATCCTGCGATCGCGCGACGTCGGCCACGATCAGCCAGCCGTGGCTCGCGGCGGGTGCCAGCGCCAGCTCGGCCTCGACCAGGTACGCGCCGCGCCGGCCGCGAACCTCGTCGGCGGCGGTGAGGCTCCGCCCCCGATCGAAGTCGGCCAGCGCGTCGGCGGCCAGCGCCACGATCGGCGCCGGCAGGCCATGGCTCCACACCGTCGTGGCGTGCAAGGCGACGACCGGCTCGGCCCGGTCGACCACCTGCGCGGCCAGCGTGTAGAGCGCGAGCGTCGAGCCCGGCACCCGCTCGTGCTGCTTGAAGGCGTCGACCAGGCAGCTGTACGCGAGCTGCAAGGCCTCGCTGACGTCCCCGGGCAAGAGGCCGAGCAGCCCGTCGACCAGGCGCACGGTCACCGGGGTCGGGCCGGAGTTGACCACCGTGCACTCGCGCACGAAGCCGAACCGGTCGCTGGTGGACCACTCGGCCCGGAACACCAGGCCGAGGTCCGGGTTCTCCTCCTCGAACACCAGGCGGCTGCCGAGCACGCTCTTGTACAGGCGACGCGTGAGCCGATAGACCAGCCGGTCGCTGTCGCGCAGCGGGTGCCAGAGCGCACGCCGCCCCTCACGCTCGACGATGAGCGACGTGGTCGGGCCGGTCACGCCGGCGGCATCGAGCAGCTTGTCCTCGGTCACGTAGGGGAACAGCGCCCGTGACGGGTCGCCCCGCCCGCAGGTCAGCCCCCCGCTGGAGGCCACGAACAGCCAGTGATCGGAGTCGCTGACCACGGTGGTCAGGAACGGTGCGAGGGTCTCGGCGTGGTCGATCACCCCGAAGGTCTCGCCGAAGGCCTCGATCAAGCGGCCCGACGACGGCGGGCTCGCGGTCGGCACCTGGGTCGACCCGAAGACGGGCTCCGCAGCTGTATCGATGGTGGTCATCGGGTCGTCGAACGTAGGTGCTCCCAGGTGGCGACCGCACCGGCGCGGCCGCCGAAAGGAGCTTGACATCGGTGCCCCGATGCTTCGTACTTAGTTTGTTCGGTAACAGAACAAAGTCAAGTGCGGCGGTGCAGCCGACGCGCCCAGAGGCAACATGACGGTTTCCCGAAGCTCCTCGCGATTCGCAGCGGTCATCCTGTTGGCGGTGGTCGGCGCGGGCTGCTTCGACGAGCCGCCCGACTCGTCCAACGTGGTCTTCGCCGACGATTACGCCCGCGGCGTGATCTACCAGGCGTTCGCGAACTCCAAGCTCGATGCCGCCAGCGTCGACGCCAGCGAGCACTACGCCGGCACCGCGTCGCTGCGCTACCGCGTGCCCACGCCCGGCGAGCCCGGGGCCGGCACGTTCAACTTCGCCGGCGGCGCGTTCACCTCGGACCAGCCCCGCGACCTGTCGCGCTACACCGCGGTCACGTTCTGGGCCAAGGCCAGCCGCGCCGTGTCGCTCGACACGGTCGGCCTCGGCAACGACAACACCGGTACGTCGAAGTACCAGACCGAGTCCAACGCGCTCGCGCTCACGACCGAGTGGACGAAGTACGTCCTGCCGATCCCGGCGCCGGCCAAGCTGACCGCGGAGCGCGGGCTGTTCTGGCTGGCCGCTGGCGCGCCCGGCACCCCGCCGGCTGGCTACCAGATCTGGTTCGACAACATCCAGTACGAGACCCTGCCGATCGCCGGCTGGAACCCGCGGCCGAGCCTGACCCCGACCGATCGCGGCCTCGACGTCGGCGGGACCGCGCAGCTCGCCGGGACCGAGGTCCTCTACACGATCGGCCTCGGCGCCGACCTGCGGGTCAAGGTCTTGCCCGCGACCTACGACTGGACCAGCTCGAACCCGGCGGTCGCGACGGTGAGCGCCACCGGCCTCATCACCGCCACCGGCAACGGCACCGCGTCCATCTCGGCGACCCTGGGCGGCGTCGCGGTGCCCGAGACCGTGACGGTCACGGTGCCGGCGCCGACCTTGACCCCGATGGACCTGCCCGTGACCTTCGACTCGGCGACCGTGCGCTACGGCCTGCTCGGGTTCGCCGGCGCCGACGACTCGACGATCGTGATCGATCCTACCGGCGGTCCCAACAAGGTGGCGAAGGTGGTGCGGTCGGCGACCGCCCAGAGCTTCGCCGGCACCACGCTCACCGCCGACGGCACCCTCGGGTTCGCCTCCACGATCCCGTTCACCGCGGCGGCGAAGTCGATGAAGGTTCGAGTGTACTCGCCGCAGGCCGGGATCAAGGTCCGGCTCAAGGTCGAGAACCACGTCACCTCCGCGGTGTCGGTCGAGACCGAGGCCACGACCACCATGGTCAACACCTGGGAGATCCTGACGTTCGATTTCGCGGCCCAGGTCGCCGGCACCCCGGGCCTCGATCTCAGCAAGAGCTACGACAAGGCCACCATCTTCTTCGACTTCGGCGCGACCGGCGCGATGGCTGGGGCGCGCACGTACTACTTCGACGACGTCGAACTCGGCGGCGGCGGCGGCATGCTCACGCAGATGGACCTGCCGCTGACCTTCGACTCGCCGACGGTGCACTATGGGCTGCTCGGGTTCGGGGGAGCCGAGGACTCGACGATCGTCACCGATCCGTCCGGCGGAACCAACAAGGTGGCCAAGGTCGTGAAGTCGGCGACCGCCGAGGTGTGGGGCGGCACCACGCTCACCGCCGACGGCACCCTCGGGTTCGCCTCCACGATCCCGTTCACCGCGGCGGCGAAGTCGATGCAGGTTCGAGTGTACTCGCCGCAGGCCGGGATCAAGGTCCGGCTCAAGGTCGAGGATCACGCCGATCCGACGGTCTCGGTCGAGACCGAGGCCACGACCACGATGGTCAACTCCTGGGAGATCCTGACGTTCGACTTCGGCACCCAGGCCGCGGGCACCGCCGCGCTGGATCTGACCAGGCACTACGACAAGGCGTCCATCTTCTTCAACTTCGGGGTGGCCGGGGCGACGGCTGGCATGCGGACGTACTACTTCGACGACCTCGTGTTCGGCGGCGGCGTGGTCCCGCCGGCGTTCAGTACGATCACGTTCGACAATGCGGCGCTCACGTACACGCTGACCGGGTTCGGCGGGGCCGAGGACTCGACGGTCGTCGTCGATCCGACCGGCGGCGCGAACAAGGTCGCGAAGGTCGTGAAGTCCGGGACCGCGGAGCTGTGGGCGGGCACGACGGTGTCGACG
>JAYVSF010000633.1:0-16929 GCA_043775605.1 Myxococcales bacterium | reverse complement strand
CGAGGCCCTGGCCGCTGGCGTCACCGAGGCGCCCGAGGTCAAGACCACCAAGATCGCGCCGGTCATCGGCACCAACACGATCCCGCTCGACACCATCGGCCTGACCGGCTCGAAGTTCCTGTTCGACTTCGAGCGCATCACCACCGGCTACTACCTGTCGCGCATCAAGGTCCAGGCCGGCACCGGCGGCGTCCACCTGACCGATCCGCTGTTCGTGGTCTGGCAGGGCACGACCGCGGTGCCCGATCCGATCAACCGGTTCGCCGGCATCGATCTGGTCGTCGCCGAAAACATGGAGAGCCCGGTCGGTGGCGGTACCGCGATCTTCACGTTCCCGCCCGAGCAGCTGCCGCTGTCGCCGCAGATCTCGATCCACTTCAAGACCGCGACCTTCTCCAACGGCATGCAGCCGACCGAGAACGGCGGCGCGTCGGGCGGCTGCAAGGCCACCGCCATGTTCACCGGCACGATCAAGCCACTGCTGCAGCCGTGCCTGGCCTGCCACGCCGGCGCCAACGCCGGGGCCACCGGCGCCACCAACATGACCAAGGTCAACGACGACGCCGCCCAGGGCGACGCCTGCGCCCAGATCCTCACCCGGGTCTCGAAGGCCAACCCCAACCAGTCGAGCATCGTGGTCTCGGTCGACCCGGGCGCCGCGGCCGTGCACGGCCAGTACAAGGTGCCGGCGGCCAGCTTCACTGCCTTCAAGAACGCGATGATCACGTGGATCAACGCCGAGGCCGCCCCGTGAGCGGCCGCGCGCGTCCAAAACCCGTCCAGACCTCCGGTCTGTCCTTTGTCGTCCGGCGCAATCAGGAGCCTGCCCCCATGCGAACCCGCTCGTCTACCACCGCCCTCGGCGCCGCCGCTCTCGGGCTGGCCCTGTTCGGCGCCGCCTGCCAGAACGATCCGATCGCGCCGGCCGGCGGTGAAGATGGCGGCGTCATCCCGCCGACCGACGAGTGGAACGTCAAGCTCGGCGAGCGCCAGGTCGACTACAACGCCGCGCTGCGGATCGCGGCCCTGCGCCTGACCGGCGAGCTGCCCCACCTGGCCGACATCAAGGCCCTGGCCGGCGCCGCCAACCTCGCCGAGCAGAAGGTGATCTACGAGGCCACGGTCCGGGCCTACCTCGATCCCGCCGATCCGACCTACGGCGCGCGCTTCACCCAGCAGATGATCAAGATGTGGCGCGACGCCTTCAAGATGGGCGGCAGCGCGATGCTCGAGACTGCGCCGGTGTTCGCGGCCCGCATCACTGTCGAGAACCGGCCGTTCGCCGACATGTTCACGGCGACCACCGATACCTGCCCGACCTACAGCCCGCGCGGCGGCGGCTTCGTCAGGGGCGACTGCACCAACGGCGTCACCACCGCCGCCGGCGTGCTGACCAACCCCGGCATGAACGCGCAGTTCTTCTCGAACCTGGCATTCCGTCGGGTCCGCTGGGTCCAGGAGACCTTCGCCTGCACCGCGTTCCCGACCGAGACCGGCGCCCCGCCGATCGACATCGGCGCGGTCGAGCCGTACTCGAGCCCGTGGCCGTTCGAGAGCATCTCCGGCACCGCCAACGGCGGCACCATCAACTTCCTCGACACCAGCGCGGTCGTCTGCGCGAAGTGTCACTCGACGATGAACCACCTCGCCCCGCTGTTCGCCAACTTCGACGATCAGGGCGTGATGAAGGGCTCGATCCAGGTCAAGACGCCGAACGCCGGCGCGCCGACCGCGCTGCTCACCGACTGGCTGCCGGCCGGCCAGACCACGGCCTGGCGCTTCGGCGTCTCGGTCGCCGACCTGCCCGCGCTCGGTCAGGCGATGGCCACCGATCCCAAGGTCGCCGAGTGCGCGGTGGCCCGGCTGTGGAACTACGCGATGGGCGCCGGCGACATCGTCGACACGCTCGCGGTGGTGCCGAGCGACGTCATCGCCGCCCAGGTCGCCGCGTTCCAGGCCAGCGGCGGCAAGCTGAAGGACGCGCTGTACGCCGTCTTCACCGCCGACGACTTCGTGAAGTTCTAGAGCCGAGGACGACGACCATGACGACCATCAAGACCGCCTCTGTCCTCCTCGCAACCCTGCTCGGCCTCGGCCTCGTCGGCGCCTGCACCGACGATACCTCGTCGGCGCCGACGCCATTGCCCGAAGGCAACGCGTCCGGCGGCACCGACAACACCTTCGATCACCCGGGCACGAACGTCGATCCGTTCGAGCTGCTCGAGCGGGCCAAGAACGAAGGCCCGCCGCGCTACGCCGCGCGCGTCCACAAGTGCCCCAAGATGCAGTACGGCACGCTCGGCCGGGTGCTGGCGTCGCGCGGCGTCGACCTCGGCGCGGCCGGGGCGCTGTCGGCGGGCAGGCTCTACGCCGACGGCGATCAGGCGCTGGGCGCGCCCAACTACGGCGCCCGCCAGCGCGAGGGCCGCGAGCTGTCGACCGCGACCGCGTCGAGGATGTTCGACATCTACGTGCAGGCCGCGCCCGAGGTCATCGCCAACCTGCCGAACCGCGACGAGTGCAAGGTCGCCGGCGTCGGCGCCCGGATCTTCAACGACGCCAACCAGTGCACCGCCGACGGCATCACCTGCCTCATCGGGGTGCCGGCCACCGCCCAGCACCTCGAGATCTGCAACCTCACGGTGTCGCGGGCCTCGAACGTCGACAAGGGCAAGCGGATCGCGGTCGCGACGCTGCTGGCCGCCGCCCACACCTGTGAGTGAGGAGAACCTGATGAGCAACGACGACAAGCACGAGCTCTCCCGCCGCGGCCTGATCAAGTGGGGCCTGTTCGCCGGCGCCGCGCTCGGCCTCACCCGGTGGAAGGTCTACGAGGCGCTCGAGGGCTCGGTCGGCAAGGCGCTGGCCGCCGACGCCGCCTGCCAGGTCACCAACCGCTCCGTCCACATCGCGGCCGGCACCGGCGGCTTTGCCTGGTACCAGCTGCTGTGGCCGCACAACGACGTGGTCGCCGGCGGCAACACCTCGGCGGCGTTCCACGCGTTCGGTCAGACCCGCATGGCGGCTGGCACCGACCGGCCGTTGACCCTGAGCCCGCAGTCGCCGTTCAAGATGGCGCCCGGCAACAAGCAGATGACGGCGCTGATGGCGGGCTCGAACGAGACCCACACCCGGACCCCGTCGACCGCGACCAACATGGGCGGCAACTCGCTGCTCGCGGTGGCGGCGGCGCTGCAGGTCACCAACCCGTCGGTGATCCCGGTCGTGACGGTCGACGGCTCGCCGTTCGGCAACGCCCCCGGCGCGCCGCGGCCGAGCGCGGTCGGCAACGCCCAGCAGTTCGTCGGCCTGTTCAACAGCGCGGCGTCGCGAGCCGGCGGCCTGCTCGAGAGCTCGGCCGACGCCGGGCTGTACGACGCCCACTACGCGGCGCTCGCCGCGCTCAACCGCGCCGCCAACCGTCCGACCACCAGCCGCTCGTACGGCACCGCCCAGACCGCGGCCCGCCTGCTCGGCACCAACCTGGCCTCGCAGCTCGCGATCACCGACGGTGATCGCACCCGCTACGGCGTCAACGCCGGCACCCGCCAGAACCTCAAGGACCTGGCCGAGACGTTGATCGTCACCGCCAAGGCCTTCCGCATGGGCCTGACCTCGTCGGTGTGTACCCACGCGCTCGGCGACGATCCCCACGGTGCGTTCAACGATCCCAACAACCCGCCGATGACCGCCGGCATCCTCGGCGGCATGCTCGACGCGTTCCTCGCCGACCTCGGCTCGACCGCCGACGCGAGCTGCGCCGGCACCACGCTGGCCGACAACCTGGTGATGACGATCCACGGCGACACGCCGAAGACCCCGCTGCAGGCGAGCGGCTGGCCCGACGGCACGCCCGGCAACTCCAACTGGATGTACGTCTACGGCAACGGCTGGCTCAAGACCGGCTGGTTCGGCGGCATCATGCGCGACGGCGCCGTCAAGGGCTACGACCCGGCGACCGGCGCCGAGAACGGCACCTCGTCGGCCCAGCTGTCGACCGCGGCCTCGGCCGCCGTGGCCTACGCGATCGCCAAGGGCGACATGCGCCGGGTCGGCGACTTCGCCCGCGGCGTCAACATCCAGGGCCTGGTGCGGCCGATCACGCAGTAGCGCGACCCTCGACTGATGGCACCACGGTGCCAGCCTGCTAGGCTCGGCGCGGTGTCGCGTTTCGGGATCTCGATCGCCTTCGGCGTAGCGCTCGCTGGCGCGGCCGGCTGCAAGAACGAGGGCCAGGCCGCCGGCCGCAGCGCCACCGAGCGCGCGAGCACCAGGACCGACGACGGCGACGATCAGACCCGCTTCGATCGCGAGCGCCAGCCCGAGGTCCTGATCCGTGCGCTGGCGCTGCGCCCGGGCATGGTGGTCGCCGACGTCGGCGCCGGCACCGGCCTGCTCACCGCCCACCTGGCCCGCGCGGTCAGCCCCGGCGGCCACGTGGTCGCCACCGACGTCGAAGCCTCGGTCATCGAGTACCTGACCTCGCGGATGGCCGCCGCCGGCTTCGCCAGCGTGGTCGAGGGCCGGGTGGTGTCGCCGTCCGCGCCGGGGCTCGAGGCCGGACGGTTCGACGCGATCAACCTGGCCCAGGTCGATCACTACTTCGATGACCGGGTGGCCTGGCTGCGCGCCGCCCTGCCCGCGCTGAAGCCGGGCGGTCGGCTGGCCATCTCCAACCGCCAGGTCCACCGCAACGCGGCGGTCACCGCGGCCCAGACCGCGGGCTTCCGGCTTGTGACGGAGATCAGCGACATCCCCGGCCAGTTCGTGGCAGTTTTCGACGTGGCTCCCGCTCCTGCTCCCAAGCCGAAGGCGCCCCGATGACCCGCATGACGTCGCCCCGTGGTCTCTCGATCGTCGGTCTGGTCGGCGTCGCGCTGGCGGCGCTCGGCGCCTGCTCGGACGACGCGCCGGCCGGGCCCAACCCGGCCCGGCTGTGGCTCGCGCTCGACGGCAGCGAGGTTCAGGTCCGGCTCATCCCGATCGAGCCGCCGATCTTTTGAGCTCCCGGCGTGGGGGCCGGTGGCTCCCAGGAGGCCGAGTTCTCGCTGCGGGGTGACCTGCCGGCAGGATCGTGGCACCTCGCCGGCGACGGCATCATCACCCAGTCGGTCGACGTCCACTTCGAGCTCTTTGTCCGGCGGGCGGACACGATGGAGGTCGCGCTGGTCGACTGGAACCACCACTTCGATCCGCTGGGCGGCGGCCGGTTCACCGCCCAGAAGTACGACGCCAGCGCCGACGGCCCGGCGGTGACCTTCCTCGCCGGCGACCAGCTCATCCTGCGCTACACCGGCACCAACTCGGCGTTCGCGATGGCGTATCAGCCCAACGGCGACGGCGCGTCCACCGGCGGCCGCATCCCCTTCGTCGATCTCCCCTGACAGGCTTGGGTCGGGCGCTCGCCGATCGCGGCGACAGCCCACTTGAGTGAACGGACGACGCAGTCCACACTCGCAAGGAGCCCTGTTGGGTCGAAGGTCCCCATTGTGGGGCTTGCTGTTGGGCTGCGGAGGGGACGATGCGTGGACTGACTGGACTGACTGCACTCGTGGCACCGGCGATGCTCGTCGCGTGCTCGGCGGACGCCGGCCCACAGGTCGGCGACCGGTCCGAGGCGCTGATCTCCGACGCGGTACACAGCGCCGGCAAGGCTGGGTTCTACTTCCTCGCACCGCTGGTCCCGGAGCCGACCCCGACGGGCATCTTCGAGTCGCGGCTGCGCCGGTGGTGAGGATCGACCGGATCGCCGCGACCGGGGCGCCCCTGGCGAACGTGGTGACGTTCAACTCGCGGACACGTGTGGACGGAGCCAGGATCCGAGTCCACAAGCGACGCGGCTACTACATCGTGCGATGGCGGACCGACGACTATGACCTGTCGACCACCGCGACCTACCGCATCACCGTGCTGGTGGACGGCCACACTCTCGGTTTCGCGGACATCGACGTGGTTCGCACCAGCCGGGAGCTGCGCAACGTCGACATCAACCAGTACGTCCCGCTGAAGCTCGACTCGACGCTGGCGATCAAGTTCCGGATCGAGACCCAGGCGATCGACCGCGACGGTGATGGCATCGCCGACTGGCGCGACAATTGCCCCGACGTGGCCAACGGGCCCGGGCTACCACCGGCCCCGGCCGGTGCATCACACGCCGTCCCGCCGGGATGCGACAACGAGTGGAACGAGTGCGACGAAGATGAGGGCGATTGCGACCACGACGGTGGCGGCGGTGGCGGCGGCAGCGCCCAGGTCGACACCGACGGCGACGGGATCGGCGATGCGTGCGAGTGCGCGACCGGCGCCTTCGGGCCCAGGACCGACTTCCCGACCGGGACCGACGACTTCTCGGTCGCGCTCGCTGACTTCAACGCCGATGGAAGGCTCGACCTCGCCACGGCGAATCGGACCGCCGACAGCGTGTCGGTCCTCCTCAACACGACCGCGGCGGAGGCGACGGTCCCGAGCTTCGCCGGCAAGGTCGACTTCGCGACGGGGCCCAGTCCCTTCAGCCTCGCGGTTGACGACCTCAACGGGGACGGGAAGCCTGACGTCGCCGTCACGAACTTCGGCGACAACACCGTCTCGGTCCTCCTCAACACGACCGTGGCCGGGGCGCCCACGGCGACCTTCGCCGCGAAGGTCGATTTCAGCACGGGGCCGAATCCGTTCAACCTCTCGATTGGCGACCTGAACGGCGACGGGCGGGCCGACCTCGTCGTCCCCAACCAAAGTGGCACCACCGTCTCGGTCCTTCTCAACACGGCCGCGCCGGGGGCGCCGGTGCCCAGCTTCGCGCCGACGGTCGACTTCCCGGCGGGAGCACGGCCGGAGACCGCCGCGATCGCCGACCTCAACCGCGACGGGAAGCCCGACCTCGGCGTCGTGAACTACAACTCCAACACGCTCTCGGTCCTCCTCGGCACGACCGCGACCGGGGCGACGGCGCCAAGCTTCGCAGCGCCGGTCGACTTCGGGGCGGGGGCAGGCGCCTACTTCGTCGCGAGCGCCGACCTCAACGGGGACGGCAAGCCCGACCTCGCCGTCGGCAACGTGGAGTCCGACACCGTCTCCGTCTTCCTCAACACGACCTCGCCCCTGGCGGCGGTGCCGAGCTTCGCGGCGAAGGTCGATTTCGCCGGCCCGAATCCCCACTCCATCGCGATCGCCGACCTCGACGGGTGTGGCCAGCCTGACCTCGTCACGGCGAACGAGGCCTTTGGTACGGTCTCGGTCCTCCGCAACACGACGGCGGCGGGGGCGACGGCGCCGAGCTTTGCGGCGAAGGTCGACTACCCGGTGGGGCAAGACCCGACGTCGGTCGCGATCGGTGACATGAACGGCGATGGCAAGCCCGACCTGGTCGTCGCCAGCCGCGGCAACCACATCATCTCCGTCTTGCTCGGCCTGTAGCTCGGCAGCTCCGGGGTCGGGGCGCGGTGCTCGAGGGTCAGGGACGAGGTCACCTCGACCGGGATCGAGTGCGACTCGTCGGGCTCGGGCTTCTGCCGGGCCATCGCGATCAGCACGATGATGCCGGTGATGACCGCCACGATCAGCAGCACGAAGAAGAAGATCTTCCAGCCGCTGTAGGGGCGATCGCCGGCGACCTCGCCGGTGCGGGCGTTGACCACGACGCGGAAGACCTTGTCGTTGTAGCGGAAGCTCGACACCCACACCGGCAACAGCAGGTGCTTGAAGGTCACGCCCTGGTGGTGGATCTGCAGGTCGTGGACCCGCTGCTCGTTGCCACCGATGTTGCGCTTGACCGCCTCGGCGATCTTGTCCTTCATGATCGCCTGGGCCTGGACGAAGCCCTCCTCGAGATCGACCGAGTAGCGCTCGGCGACGAAGCCGGCCAGGTACGCGCCGTCGAACGGCCGGCAGTGCTCGAGCTGCCACGGCTCGAGCGCCTTCAGCCGCTTCACCGGCATGCCCTTCGACGCCGGGATCAAGACGTCGTCGAAGTTGACGAACACCGTGCCGCTGACCTGGAACCAGTTGGTGTGGCGGACCTGGCGGGTCCGGGTGTTGCCCTGCGAGTCGTTGTAGGTCTCGGTCTCGTAGTAGTACTCGCCGCGCGCGCCCGTGTAGTAGGTCGTCGACCGCGAGTCGTAGGTCCAGTACGGGACGTAGATGCCGTCCATGCCGTCGCGCTTGGCCCGGGTCTTGAGATCGCCAGGCGCGAACCAGCGGGTCGACAGCCACTTCTGGTAGCGCTCGCCGGCCGCCTTCTTCTCGATCGCGAACGGCAGCACCGCGTCGGGCAGGATGTTGTCGGCGCTGGCGGTGAGCTCGACCACCAGCGGCTCGTCGCAGAACGGACAGCGCTTGGCCTGCAGCGTGGTCACCGAGCGTGCGCCACAGTTCTTGCACTGGACCTCGCGGCCGTCCTTGGCCAGGTCGGTGGCCGGCCCGCGTCGGACCCGCTGGCGCGCGGTCTCGAAGTCGTTCTCCTGGATGATCTTGGGTGGGCCGCTGATCGGCACCACCAGGCCGCAGAAGGTGCACTTCAGCGCCTCGGCGCCGGGCTCCAGGGTCTGGGGCCCGCCGCACGACGGGCACTTGTAGCTGGTGTGACCGGCCGAGGCCGGCGGAGGTGCAGCAGGCGGAGGCGCGTCCACCGCGCGAGCTTACCGGAGGAGGGAGTGGCCGGTGGGGTCGATGATGTCGGAGTAGAGGTCGTCGACCGAAACCGGGGAGGTGAGCGAGGGAAGGGGAAACCCGTCGCCGGGACCGTAGCGGTCGGGGGCGTCGAGCCAGGCGTCGGTGGAGTCGCGGCGATAGACCTTCACGCTACGCACATCCTGGGCGACGAGGACGTAGGCTTGGAGGGAGTGCAGCGACTCGAAGTCGCGGCGCTTGTCGCCGTCGTCGTCGCCTTCGCTGCTCGGCGACAGGACCTCGACGACAACCGTCGGGTTGGTGGTGGCCTGCGGGTCGTGCGGCGGATGCGAGGGCTTGCCGCAGATGATGGAGCCGTCGCTGTAGCGGCCGCGGGCGGTCGCGGCGATCCAGAATAGCCACACATTGCTCAGCAGGTTGATCGACACCATGATCGAAGGACGGTCAATAGACTGTTGACATATGGAGCATCGCGACTATGATCTCATGGTTGGCGCAGAGCGCGGACCCCGGCGCCCGGGATGTGGCGAGTCTCCCGGAGGACCGTGATCGTCGTCGAGATCCTCATCCCACTCACCTCCAACGAGGGCGCTGCGTTCACTGCGGATCATCACCATGCATTCGAGGCCAACCTCATCGCCGTCTTCGGCGGCTTCTCCCTCCTCCCTGGCACCGTTCGCGGCGGTTGGGAGGCGGAGGGCGTCGTCTACAGCGATGAGACCCGCGTCTACGCGGTCGCCATGGTCTCCATCGTCGACGGCGGCGACCTCGGTGAGGTGGTCGCCTTCGCGAAGGCTCACTACGGGCAACTTGCGATCTTCGTTCGCTACCTCGGCCTCGCCGAGGTCCTGTAGGTACACCGATGACCGCGCGACGATCCGACCGGCGACGAATCCAGCTCCGCCTCGCCGCCGCTTCCGTTCATACCTGACTCTACAAGCCCACCAGCATCGAGGGCGCAACCATGCCGACTCACGAGACGATCAATGGCCGCAGCGTCGAGTACGAGCCGTCCGCGGCGGAACGAAAGTTCCTGCAGCGTGTCGAGGCTCTGGTCGATGACGCGAAGGCCAGCGAGCTCGAGCTGCGCGGTTTCATCTATGGGCCGGACAATCCGCTGCTGACGCAGCAGCATGGGTACAGCTTCGTCACCGCGGCGGCGTTCGAGTCGCCGGTGCTCCGCGTCGCGCTCGACCTGCTCGACCGGAAGAAGGTCGCGGCCGGTAGCCTCGACCTGGAGAAGGCCGCGGCTCGGTACACGATGACCGTCGCCCAGGCGGCCGAGCGGCTCGGCCTGAGCCCGAGCACGATCCGCATGGCCGTGCTCAGCGAGCGCCTGGCGTCGTGGATGGTGGATGGCGAGATCCGGCTCGATCCGGCCGCGGTCGGAGCGTACGAGGTCAGCCGGCGCGGGACGCCGCCGAAGCTGTTGGTCTCCGCAGGTAGCCACGACGGGACGTCCCTGCGCGTGCGGGTCGAAGGCGGTGAGCTCGACGTCACGGACAAGGAGCGCGCGATCGTCCACGGTGAGGTCAAGCAGTGGCAACGGGTCCACGTGATCACCGGAGCGAACCGGGCCGGCGAGACCACCTACCGCTACTGGGCGATCGCCCCCGGCGGTCAGCAGCGTCGGATCGAGCTGGGCGACCTCAAGGTGGTCGGCAGGTTCACCGTCGTCGAGCAGAAGAACGGAAAGGCGGCCAGCGAGGCATGGTACGAGGAGAGCGGAGCGCCGCAGCCGGAGCCGCACGACGGCCGACGACGAGCGACTCGTGATGGTTCGGCGCGCGCCTCGGCGGTCAAGGACGCCTCGCCCCGCCCTGCCAGGAGGAAGCGATGAACCGACGCGTCAGTGCGGGCATGTGGTCCGCGAGACACGCGCGCGCGCCCGAGCGAGATCACGCTCTTCGCTGGCGAGATCGTCGGGCGTCATGATGTACCGGAGCACCACGGCCACCTCGCGGAGCCGGACGCCGCGGACAGGATCGAGCGTAAACTTGGCCAGGTCGGACGCCGGCCCGCGCCGCACCCGCTGGCGCGCGGACTCGAAGTCGTTCTCCTGGATGAGCTTGGGTGGGCCGCTGATCGGCACCACCAGGCCACAGAACATGCACTTCAGCGCCTCGGGGCAAACGCGTCGCCGGGACCGTAGCGGTCGGGGGTGTCGAGCCAGGCGCCGGTGGCGTCGCGGCGATAGACCTTCACGCTACGCGCATCCTGGGCGACGAGGACGTAGGCTTGGAGGGAAGGTAGGGACTCGAAGTCGCGACGCTTGTCGCCGTCGTCGTCGCCTTCGCTGCTCGGGGACAGAACCTCGATGACGACCGTCGGGTTGGCGGTGGCCTGCTGGTCGTGCGGCGGATGCGAGGGCTTACCGCAGATGATGGAGCCGTCGCCGTAGCGGCCGCGGGCGGTCGCGGCGATCCAGAATCGCTGGTCTGGGCTGTACCCCTGGCACCCGGCGCGAAGGCGGGCGCCGAGGAGCGCGGACAGGCGGAACGCGAGGGCGTTGTGCTCGTCCGAGCCGCCGGCCATGGCGACGATCACCCCGTCGATGAGCTCGTGGCGGCCTTCGCTCCGCTCCTCGATGGCGAGGTAGTCGGCGCAGGTCGCACGCCGAGCCAGGTTGAGCATCGCCTACACAGCGACGATCCTAGCACCTGCCGGTCCGTCCAGACCCCGCCCTGCCCTGGGACGTTTATGATCCCACGATGCCACGTTCCCTCGCCCGGACCCTGGGCCTCGCGCTCGCGCTCGCCGTCACCGCCGTCGTCGCGCCGTTCCACGGCGGTCCTCGCCCGGCCGCCGCCGACGAGCAGCGGGTCTGGGTCAAGGACGTCCCCGATCAGGCGACCTGGGAGAAGTACTCGCGCACGCTCAACGGCGATCAGTTCGGCAAGTTCGTCATCGACGTCAAGTCCGACCAGATCTACTTCATCGACGTCAACCTGTTCGAGCTGCACGCCGACTTCGTGCTCGGGGTGCTGCTCAAGCAGGCGTGGACCGCCGACAACATCCGCGCCTACAACCTCAACTACGAGAAGGACAAGCCGCGCTTCATCCTCGGCTACCTGACCCACCACCAGAAGGTCGATGTCTGGGCGCTGTCGTTCTGGGAGGGCGACAAGATCGACGTCGCCGGCGTCGACCGGGTGTGGAAGCGGCTGGCGACCACCTTCTGGAAGAGCAAGGACCTGGTCTACCGGCCCGACTCGCCGCTGCAGGAGAAGATGGCGGTCGGGCTCAAGGCCAAGGGCATCAAGGTCGTCACCAACGACACGATCTACAAGGCCGCCGATTACCAGGCGTTCAACCGGGGCGCGACCGTCGGCCGGCTGCGGGTGGTGCCGATCGGTACGCCGTACGAGGAGCTGACGTTCGAGCGCACCGACATCGCGCTCCTGCAAGAGAGCTACCCCGACATCACGATCGTCGCCGGCATCCTGTCGTCCACGTTCTCGACGCCGCTGTCGCACGTGAACCTGCGAGCCGGCGCCTGGGGCATCCCCAACGCCGGCTACAAGAAGGCGCGCGCCGAGTTCGCGAAGCTCGACGGTGAGATCGTTTACTTCGAGGTCAGCGACGCGGCGGTGACGATGCGCAAGGCCAGCCCGCAGGAGGTCGCCGACCACGAGGCCCAGAAGAAGGCGGTGCGCACCGTGGTGCTGCCCAAGGCCGACGTCACCGACCCCAGCCTGGCGATGCTGACCCGGATGCGGGCCAAGGACGTCGTCAAGTACGGGACCAAGGCGTCGAACCTGGGCGAGATCCGCACCGCCAACCTGGCCGATGTCCGGATCCCGGACGGCTTCGGCCTGCCGTTCTTCTACTACGTCCGCCACATGAAGCAGCACGGACTCGACGCCAGGGTCGACGCCCTGCTCTCCGATCCGAAGTTCGCGACCGACGCCGCCTGGCGCAAGCAGACCCTGACCGACCTGCGAGCCGCGATCCTGGCGGCGCCGATCGATCCGGCGGTGCTCGACGTGGTGTATCGCCGGGTCCGGCTGAAGCTGGGCGGCAAGGGTGTGTTCGTGCGCAGCTCGACCAACGCCGAGGACCTGCCCGGCTTCAACGGCGCCGGCCTGTACGACACCGTGGCCAACGTCCGCGGCAAGGCGGCGCTGGGCGAGGCGATCAAGACGGTGTGGGCGTCGTTGTGGAACCTGCGCGCGGTCGAGGAGCGTAGCGCGTTCGGCATCGATCACCGGCAGGTCTACGCCGCATGCCTGATCCAGATCGGCGTGTCGGCGACCGCGGCCGGCGTGCTGGTGTCGACCAACCTGTGGGACCCGCGCGATCGCGACGGCTTCACCATCAACGCCAAGTGGGGCCTGGGCATGAAGGTCGTCGAGGGCCAGAAGGTGCCCGAGCAGATCATCTTCGACGCCACCAACGACGGCACCCGCATCCTGTCGCGCAGCGACGACACCACGATGCTGGTGTTCGACCCGGCCGGCGGGCTCCGGGAGATCCCGGTGCCGGCGTCGGAGATCATCCTGACCGAGGCCCGGGCCAAGCGGCTGGTGACGGCGGTGCAGGAGTTCATCCCGCTGTTCGCGCCCGGGGTCCCGCTCGACGTCGAGTGGGTGCTCGAGGGCGAGACCATGTGGATCGTCCAGGCCCGGCCGTTCGTCGGCAAGTGACCGCAAGCGTTCCTTGGCGAGCGATCACCCGCGAGCGCGGCGGTAGCCGTCGCGATACCATCGGCGCATGGTCGGTCGCAGCTCCACCTCGTCGTTCCTGTCGTCGTCGTTGTTCTCGGCGCTGGCCGTCGCCGCGCTGACCGCGTGCGCGGCCCGCAAGCCCGGCGCGTCGACCACCCCCGACGCGCCCGATCCGTTGCCCGGCGGCACCGCGGTGCGAGTGGCCGACGGCGACGGGCCTGGCGGCCAGGCGGTCGCGGACGCCGACGTGACCCCGGCCGCGATCTGCGGCCAGATCTTCAACCTGCGCGCCAGCAACTGCGCGCTGGTCCAGGAGTTCGATCTCACCCAGGACGAGTGCCTGGCCGAGTACCGGCGCGCGCTCGAGGAGCGCGGGGCCGAAGCCCGGACCGCGACCGTGACCGCCGGCCACTGCCTGCTCGACCAGGCGGACTGCGACGCCGCCAGCGCGTGCTTCGGCAAGCTCAACAGCGACGCCAACAACGGCCAGCCCGAGACGCTGCGCGAGTGCAGTCAGACCGAGGTCTACGCGCCGGTCGGCATGTCGCAGGCCGACTGGGCCGTGCGCAACGGTGCTGGCGCCACCCGCTTTGGCGACGTCGAGTCGACCACGGGCGCGCCGGTCGAGGTGTGCGGTATCCCGGCCGAGATGGACTGGCTGATGGTCCCGACCTGCAACGACGGCAGCCGGCCGTTCGACTCGGCCAGCCACGCCCACGCCGCGCGGGTCGGTAACGTCGGGGCCGGCGGCCGCTGCGGCTCGATCATCGATCTGTACGAGGTGCCCTGCCCCGAGGGCACGTACGCGATCTACATGGACGCCTACGTCTGTCCGGTCCCCGACGGCCAGCCCGTCCCCTGACGCCGTCGGTCCGGCGTCAGCGTTCGGTGGCGCGCAGGCGCTCGCCGAGCTGACGCAGGAGGGCGGCGGCGAGGCCGGGCTCGTCGTCGATCAGGTCGTCGAGATCGAGGCGCGGGATGCGGGCGAGGCGGGTCGGGCCGACCGCGACCACGCGCTCGACGGTCGGGCGCGGGGCCAGCGGCGCGAGGTCGTCGAGGACGTGGCCGACCGTGACCCGGCGCGCGCCGGCGGCGAGGGCGCCGTCGGCGACGATGATCAGGGCCTCGACCCGCTCGCCGTCGGCGTACAGCACGTCGCCATCGGCGAGCTCGACCACCTCGGCGCGATCGACCAGCGCGGCGATCTGGGCGGTGGTGAGCTCGCGCAGCAGCGGGACCTGGGCCAGGAGCAGCATCAACTCGACCGGTGCGGGCACGTCGTCCTCCTCGTCGTCGGTGGCGTTGATCCGGCGCAGCAGCTCGAGCGGCTCGAGCTCGTCGGCCGCGACCTGGGCGGCGTCGGCGATGGCGCTGCGATAGCCAGCCCGCCGATGACCGAGCGCGCGCACCAGCGTGGCGCGGGTCAGCGGATCGTCGCCGGCCAGCTCGGCCCGGATGGCGTCGTCGAGGCCGGGCCTCGCGCCGGGGTGACGGGCGCTCGCGCCCCGGGCCCGCACCGCCGGCGCGACGTCCTCGAGCGCGGGCAGGAGCACGACCGCGAGCGCGCGCGGCAGCCCGGCGTCGAGCGCCTCGAGCGCGCGGGCCCGTTCGGTCGGACCGCGGGCGGCGCGCAACAGGCGCGCGGCGTGGGCGATCGTCGCCGAGCGCTCTCGGGCGGCGGCCAGGAGCAGCGTGGTGTGACCGACCTCGGCCACCCGCTCGTCGAGGCGGCGCAGCACCCAGGCATCGCCGAGCTCGACCAGCGCGGCGGCGTGGAGCACCAGCCGATCGAGCGCGGCCAGCTCGCGGGCGATGAGCTGATCGAGGACGGCGGCGGTCACCGGCAACGCGCGCAGGAGCGCGAGCGCGCGATCGCGGGCCAGGCGGCGACCGAAGCCGCCGAGGCGCGCCAGCTCGGGCGCGGCGGCGGTGCCCAGCGCGCGCAGGCCGGCCGCGGCGGCCTCGCGGACGTCGTCGTCGCGATCGCCCAGGGCCTCGGCCACCAGGTGGACGTCCTCGGTCGGGACCAGCGTCGACCAGCACGCGAGCGCGACCAGCGCGGCGGCCGCGACCGGCGGCGGCGCCGGGTCAGTGCGACGGTCAGCCAGCCGGCGGATGAGCTCGTGGCCCTCGGTCCGCAGCAGCACCGCCTCGGCGTCGACCTCGGTCGCCGACGCCGACGCCAGGCCGCCGATCGCGGCCACCGCCCACGCCCGATCGTCGATGGTGCCGGGCCGGCCGCGACGGGCGATGCGCAGGAGACGCCGGCCCAGCTCGTACCGCCGCGCGTCGCCGGGCCCGTCGCCCGCCCGCCGCGCCGACCCCGCGCGCGCCGCGCCGACGATCGCGACCGCGGCCTCGACCGCGACCTCGACCTCGATTGCCAGCTCGCGGACCGCGGCGGCGGCCGCGCCGTCGTCCTCCTGATCAAGGCCGTCGATGATCGCGTCGTCGATGGCGGCGCTCGGGCCGAGCAGCCGGGCCCGGGCGACCGCGGCGGCCACGGCGGCCGCGGGCTCGGCGGTGACCAGGCCGTCGAGCCGCGGGCCGCGACCGCGGCCGAGCACGCCGACGGCGCGCACCGTCCACTCCAGGGCCTCGGGATCGCGCACCGACGGCAGCGCGGCCAGGGTCGCGACCAGCGCGGCCTGCGGATCGCGACCACCGGGGCTGGCCACGCACGCCCACAGCGCCCGGGCCACCGCGCCTTGCTCGGCGGTGGTGGCCCGCCGCAGGAACAGCGCGATCGCCGGCCGGGCATCGACCGCCCCGGCACGGTGGAGATCACGCGCGAGCTCGGCGGCTCGCACCGGCGCCGCCCCGTCGAGCAGCGCCAGCGCGCGTCGGGCCCCGCGCTCGCCGAGCACGACCGCATCGTGATCGTCGGCGGGGCGCGCCCGTGCGCTCGAGCCGAGCGCGGCCAGGGCCCAGGCCGGCAGGCGGCCACGGACCACGATCGCCGCGGCCAGCCAGGCGACCGCGGTGACCAGCAGCGCGACCGCCAGGCCGCGCGGCGCGCCGAACAGGAGGCCGGCGCCGACCCCGCCGACCACAGCGCCGGCGCGCTTGGCCACGCCGTCGAGCACACCGCCGATGCGGCCGCGCAGCTCGGCCGGCAACAGGTTCTGGGCCAGCTTTTCGGCCGGCGCCTCGATCGCGCCATCGAGGACGCGGGCCTGGATCTGGACCAGCGCCGCCATCACCAGCGCGCCGTTGACCGCCAGCAGCGCGCCGGCAGCCGCGGCGCCAGCAGGCGCGATCAGCAGCGCGCCGCCGACCCCGGCCCAGGTGAGCAGCCGCGGCGCCACCGCGAGCTGGACCACCAGCATCGCGGCCTGGGCGACGGCGCGGGCGCCGCCGAGGAACTGGGCCAACTCGGCGGTGTTGTCGTAGCGCCCGGCGGCGGTGGCGCCGAGCGCGAAGTAGGCGAGCGACGCGAACGCGCCGGCCAGCGCGACCACCACCGCGAGCCCGCGCGCCAGCGGCTGGCGACGCAGCGCGGTCACGCCGTCGGACCAGCGCCCGCGCGGCCGGCCGGCGCGACTCGCGACCCGGCCGGCGGGATCGAGCCGTGCGGCCAGCGCCGCGGCCAGCGCCATCGCGACCACGGCGACCAGCATCACCGCGGTGGTGCCGC
>JAYVSF010000632.1:0-3743 GCA_043775605.1 Myxococcales bacterium | reverse complement strand
GGTGTCACGAAGCGTCGGCAGGAACCCGCAGTCAGCGCCGACGCCGATCAGCCGATTGCTCACAGTCAGGTGCGGACGCCGCGCCGGGCGCTCGGCGGGGGTGACATACTTCCAGCCGCGGTTGGTGAGGAAGCGGTGGTCACCGCTGGCGATGAGCTTGGTGCCGTCCGCGAGTTCGATGCGAAAAGCGTGCTTGCGGGTCGCCCAGTGGGCGAGGACGCGGGTGCGCGTGTAGTAGCGGTACTGACCGCGCAGCACGGTGCCGGTGACCTCGTCGCCGACGTGCAGGTCGGCGATGCGCCGCGTCCGACCGTCGCCGAGCAGGATCGGCGTGTCGGGATCCAGACAGTAGGCGCACGCGTGGAGGCAGCCACGGTACGGGTTCACGCTCCAGCGGAACCCGAGGTCGGGCGAGTCGTTGTGGCTGAGGATCGAGCGCGAGTGGTCCTCGAGCAGCGTGACCTTCGCCGGCGGCGGCCCCTCGCCCTCGTCGTAGCGCACCTCGACGTCGCGGAACCGCGGCAGCGGGTTGGACACCTCACGCAAGTTCACGCCCCGAACATACTGAACCGATGCGCAGGTGTCACGAAGCGTCGGCAGGAACCCGCAGTCAGCGCCGACGCCAGTACCCCGGTCTTCTCCGTTGATGCATGACGGCGACGACCTCGATCTCGTCAGCGCGCTCACGATAGATCAGCTGATACGGAAAACGTCGGAGCAGGAATCGACGAGTGCCAGCCTCGAACAGCGGCCAGGCTTGCGGTAGGTCGACGATGGCTGCGCCGGCACGGTCCAGCTCGGCCATGAACGTATCCGCGACTGCGGCGTCGCGTTCGGCGTACCAGCGGCGCGCGGCACGCGCCTCGGCGATCGCTGCGGGATGGAACCGGAGTCGCACGTCGCGTCAGCCCATGATCTGGCGGCGCGCCTCGGACCAGTCCACCGCCTCCACCGTGCCCTCATCGAGCTCCCGGACCCGCCGCGAAACCTCGTGGCGCCAGGCTGCCTCCACCCCCTCCTCCTCGGGCTCCACGTCGAGGCTCTCGATCAGCTTGGCCGCGAGCCGCGCACGCTCCTCGGCGCTGAGCGCGAGGGCTTCCTCGAGGACCTTGGCGGCGGCGGTCACCAGGACAGGCTAGCACACGGGCTATCGAGGCAGGATCCTGCGTCGATCGACGGGCGGGAATGCGGGCCGACCGAGGCCGGTTGCGCGAGTGCCCGGTCCCCGATGCTCCGGACCGCCTTGACACTGTGACCGTCCCGAACCTAAAACGCCCCAGGTTTCCGATACCTCGGCCCGTCGGCCGCGAGGTGCTAGCTCGATGATCTCCGTCAAGAGTCTGTCGAAATACTATGGTGGCAAGCGGGCGCTCGGCCCCGTCGCCTTCGAGATCGAGGAGGGCGAGACCGTCGGCTTCCTCGGCCTCAACGGCGCCGGCAAGACCACGGTCCTGCGCATCCTCGCCACCGACCTCCGGCCCTCGGCGGGCGCGGTGTCGGTCAGCGGCATCGACGCCCTGTCCGACCCCCACCAGGTCCGCAAGCGCATCGGCTTCCTGCCCGAGACGCCGCCGCTCTACCCCGAGATGTCGGTCACCGACTACCTCCGGTTCGCGGCCGAGTTGCGCCAGGTCGGCAAGAGCGAGCGCACCGAGCGGGTCGGCGCGGCGATCGAGGCCACCGACCTCACCGAGGTCGCGCACCTGCCGATCGGCACGCTGTCGCACGGCTTCCGTCAGCGGGTCGGCGTGGCCCAGGCCATCGTTCATCGGCCGGCCCTGGTCATCCTCGACGAGCCGACCCGCGGCCTCGACCCGCGCCAGATCGTCGAGATGCGCAAGCTCATCCACGGCCTCAAGGACAAGCACACCGTCCTCATCTCCAGCCACATCCTGTCGGAGGTCAGCCAGACCTGCGACCGGCTGCTGGTCCTGGGCGAGGGCCGGATCCTGGGCGCCGGCACCGAGGCCGAGTTGGCCGCCCACGAGGGCGACGTCCGCAGCGTGTCGTTGACCGTGCGGGTCCCGGCCGGCAAGGGCGAGTCGCATCCCTTGGGCACCGGCGACGTCGATCCCAAGGACGCGATCGTCGCCGTGCTCCAGCGCATCGACGGCGTGACCTCGGTCGACACGCCGATCGCGCGCGGCGACGGCTGGGCCTTGTCGATCGCCTGCACCCGCGACCTCCGCGCCGAGATCAGCCGCTCGGTGGTCCAGGCCGGGCTCGATCTGTTGAAGCTCGACTACGCGACGTCGGAGCTCGAGGACACCTTCCTGCGCCTGGTCCAGGCGCCGAAAGCCGAGGCCTGATCATGGCCACCATCACCATCTTCCGCCGCGAGCTGGGCGCCTACCTGCGCTCGCCGGTCGGCTGGATCGTCGCCGCGGTGACGCTGCTCTTGCAGGGCATCCTGTTCCAGGTGTTCGCCAGCCGCAATCCGCTGGCCGGCGACATGCTGTCCAACTTCTTCATGTGGTCGTCGATCGTCGTCGTGATCGCGGCCGTGATCCTGAGCATCCGGCTCATCTCCGACGAGCGCCAGAGCGGCGCGCTGATCCTGCTGTCGACGTCGCCGGTGCGCGAGGTCGAGATCATCGCCGCCAAGTTCCTGGCGGCGCTGACCTTCCTCGGGCTGATCCTGCTGCTGTCGCTCTACATCCCGCTGCTCATCAAGAGCGAGGGCAAGATCACCGGCGCCCAGATCGCGGTCGGCTACCTCGGCCTGATCCTCCTCGGCGCGACCTCGCTGGCGATCGGCCTGTTCGCGTCGAGCCTGGCCCGCCAGCCGCTGATCGCGGCCGTGGTCGGCGCCGCGGTCGCCGGCCTGCTCGCGGTCTTCTACCAGTTCAGCCGGATGCTCGACGCACCGATGCGGACCGTGTTCGCCGAGCTCGACATCTGGTGGCTGCACTTCCAGGGCGGGTTCATGCGCGGCGTCTTCGATCTCAAGGACGTCGTCTACTACCTGGCGATGACCTACTTCTTCCTCTTGCTCTCGGTGAAGACGATGGAGGCGAAGCGATGGCAATGACCAAGGCCCCGCGCCTGATCTCTCGCATCGCGCTGCCGGGCGCGTTCGCCGCGCTGATCGTCGCCCAGCGCTTCCTGCGCGACCCCAAGACCGGCACCTACCTGTACCCGGTGGTCGCGAAGCTCCTGCTCGCGATCGCGATCGTCGCCGTGCTGGTCGGCGCCGGCTTCCAGGCCTGGCGCTGGCTGCAGAGCAAGGGCGCCCAGAAGAAGGCCGAGGCCACGCTGCTCGCCTGCTACGTCGGCATGGTCGTCGCCGGCGTCCTCTACTTCCTCACCTCCAAGACCGGCGCCGGCTGGGTCGGCCTGCACGACCTGTCGACCAAGGGCGCGCGCAAGTACGACGTGGTCCTGACGATCGGGGCGGTGCTGGTCGCGCTGTGCTCGCTGATCCCGGCCGTGCTGATGGAGCTGACCGTCGGCGAGTGGCGGTCGGACGCCGACGACGACGCGGTCGAGCTGCGCCGGGTCCGCGAGATGGGCGTGTCGGGCCTGACCATCGCGCTGGCCGCCGCGCTGATGATGGTCACCTGCAACGTCGCCAAGGAGACGACGATCCGGAAGGACCTGAGCTACTTCCGGACCTCGGCGCCCGGCGACTCGACCGAGAAGATCGTCGCGTCGATGAGCGACCCGATCAAGGTCCTGCTGTTCTTCCCCGAGATCAACGAGGTCGGCACCGATGTCGACAACTACTTCCGCGACCTATCAAA
>JAYVSF010000631.1:0-1646 GCA_043775605.1 Myxococcales bacterium | reverse complement strand
GCCTGCAACCGACGCCTTGAGGTTGAGCGAGGTCTCGCCGATCGGCTCGCCGGTCGCCGGATCGCCGACCTTCTTCAGGTAGTCGAGGTGACCGTGGGCGTGGCCGGTCTCGCCCTCGGCGGTGTCGCGGAACAGCCCGGCGACGTCGGGGTGACCCTCGACGTCCGCGTTCTTGGCGAAGTAGAGGTAGCGGCGGTTGGCCTGGGACTCACCTGCGAAGGCGTCCTTGAGGTTGGCGTGGGTCTGCGTTCCCTTGAGCTCGGGCATGGTCATCTCCTTTTGCGGCCTCTGGTTAGCACGGCGTCGGCGAGGGCGGCAACCGATGGCGGTGTCGCGCGCGGTCGCGCGCGGGTCCGACCGGTTGCGTGTTAACGGCTGGCCTGCACCAGGATCGTGGCGATCGTGTCCTGCAGCGTGCGGGCGGCGGGACGCTGACCGCCCGGCAGATGGTTGACCAGCACGATGAACGCGACCATGTGACCGGTATCGATCCCCGCGTAGCCGGCCAGCGCCGACACCGCGGCCAGCGTGCCGGTCTTGCCCCGGATCCGACCGCGCACCGCGGGCGCGCGCAGGCGCTTGCGCAGGGTGCCGTCGACGCCGCCGATCGACAGCGCCGCCATCATCTCGGGCCCGGTCCGGAGGTCGCGGTACGCGGTGGTCAGGACCTGGGCCACGGCGCGCGGGCTGATCGCGGTCGAGTCGTACAGCCCCGAGCCGTTCTCGACGCGGAAGCTGCCGGGCGCGAGCCCGACGACGTCGGTGAGGTACTGCGCGACCGCCTGCTGGCCGTCGGCCCAGGTCGCGGGCCTCGGCGTCGGCGCTGGATCGGCGGCGGTGGCGGCAGTGGCGGCGGCGACGCGCTCGGCGCCCAGGGTCTTCAGCACGGTCTCGGCCAGGAAGTTGTCCGAGTTCTTGTTCATGTCGCGGACGACCTCGCCGAGGGTGGCGCTGGTGTGCTCGGCGACCAGCACCGCGGTCGTCGTCGGCCGCCCGGTGGCGAAGCGGGTGCCGCGCACGCGGATGCCGGCGTCGGCCAGGGCCGCGCGCAGCCCGGCGGCCAGCAGGCGATCGGGCTCGTCGACACGCCGGCGGACGAAGTAGACGCCGTCGCCGGCCAGCATCTGGCCCGACACGCGCAACGTCAGGTGACCGTCGGTGACCTCGCTGTCGACCCGGACCCGGCTGCGGCCGCTCTCGACGCTGACCACCGCGGTCTCGGCGATGCGGACGTAGTCGCCGCCGGGCGGATCGAGACGCACCGAGGCCGGGCCGTGGCCGGCCGGATCGCCGACCGCGATCACGGTGACCGCGTTGCGCTCGAGCGACGACGCCGACACCGGCGCGCGATAGCCGGCCCGCTCGTTGGGCTGATCGTCGAAGTGGGGCGGGGGCCCGTCGTCGGCGAAGTAGCTGCCGTCGATGATCACGGTGCCCTCGATCCGGCGGATGCCACGCCAGGTCAACTGGCGGACCAGATCGCGGACGCCGTCCATGGCCAGGGTCGGATCGCCGCGACCGCGGACGTAGAGGTCGCCGGTGATCACGCCGGTCTTCGGCTCGTAGCGATCGGCGAGCAGCGTGGTCCGCCAGCGAAAACCGGGGCCGAGGTCGTGCAGCGCGGCGGCGGTGGTGACGACCTTGGT
>JAYVSF010000630.1:0-15947 GCA_043775605.1 Myxococcales bacterium | reverse complement strand
CATGACCCCGGCCGCAGGTCGACCCAGGCCCCGGCGACCGGGAAGTGGAGGCACGCCCCGGCCACCACCTGCCCACAGCGCTCGAGCGCGTCGGTGTACGCGGCGAGCTGCGGCAGGAACTCGGTCGCCCGGGTCGCGACCATCGTCAGGCTCGGCACCGGGTAGGTCTTGTGATCGATGATCACCACCCCGCCGGGGACCGTCAGCAGCAGGTCGATGACGCCCTCGATGCGGCGCGTGCCCGCAGGCGAGGCCACGAGCGCGGTGATCGGCACCTCGCGCGCCCACGTGGCGCCCGGCCAGCGGGCTTCGATCAGGGCCCGCATGCGGTCGGCCATCGCGATCAACTCATCCGGCTCCAGCACACCGACCAGGCCGGACCGCGTCACGATCCGATCGGCCATGGCCCGACGCAGCGGCGCGGCGTCTGCCTCCGCATCGGCGGCGAGGAACCCGTGGACGGCGGTGCCGAGCACCTCCCAGTCGGCGCGCCGGTCGAGTCGCACGGCCGGACCGATCGCCTGCACGCGGTCGACGGCGTAGCGGCGGGTGCAGCCGTCGCCACCATGCTGTGACGGCGCGATTCGATACCGCAGGGTCTCGCGACCGTCTTCGCGATGACGCGCGAAGCGGCGGCGCGGCGGCGCGGGTGCCTGGGTCGTCGCCATCGCGACCGGGCGCGAAACCCAGCAGGCCACCGTGTGCTGACCGATCGCGATGACGTCGGTCGCGCCGTCGGGCGCCGTGGTCGGCAGCGCGAGCAACGGCGTGCCGTCGGCGTCTTGCAGCTCGTCGAGCCAGACGGACTTCGGCTCGCCCTTGGTCAGGCGCACCGCGAGCACGAGGTGATCGCGGGCGCGCGTGAACCCGACGTACAGCAGGCGGACCCGTTCCTTCTGCTCGCGGTCGGCGACCCGCAGTCCCTCGGGCGAGCGCGCGGCGGCGTCGGCGAGCGGCACCGTCGCCTGCGGGCCGAACGGCCAGGGCCAGTACCGGATCCAGCGCTCGGCGAGCGGCAGGTCGGGGTCGAAGCCGACCCGGTCGGACTCCGGGCACGGATCGAACGCGTCGCGCCGCTCGTGCCGGTCGAGGCTGGTCAGCACCACCACCGGCCACTCGAGGCCCTTGGCCCGGTGATACGTACACACCGTGACCGCGTCGTCGGTCGCGCCCGAGAACTGGTCGTCGGTGGCCAGCTCCTCGTCGCGAACTCGCACCTTCGCCTTGGCCTCCTCGAAGTAGCGGACGAGGCCGGCGATGGTCGCCGGTTCGCGGTGACGCGCGCACCGGTCCTCGTAGCGCGCCGCCAGCGCCCGCAGCGCATCGAGGTTGCCGAGGCGCTGCTGGGGATCCGGCCACCGCGCGCACAGGGTCGCCGCGTCGATCAGGTGGATCGCGCGATCGAGCGCCTCCGCCGGCGCGAGGATGGCGAGCTGCGCGCGCATCCCTTCGAGCGGCTCGAGCCACGGTGGCGTGGCGTGCGCCTCTTCGCCGATCCTCGTCGCCAGCCACTCGTCGGGACCGGCGCCGTTCCAGCCGCCCAGCGCCTCCAGCGTGGCCAGCGCCAGCCGGTCACCCGGCTCGAGCACCCAGCGCAGCGCCGCGTCGAGCAGCACGCCCTCCGGCGTCTGCATCAGCCCATCGCGGGGCAGGCTGGCACGGACCCCACCACGCTGGAGCAGGCCCGCGATCAGCTTGGCCTCGGCGTTGGTCGCGGTCAGGATGCCGACGTCGCGGGCCTGGACCGGGCGGACATGGCCGGTCACCCGATCGAGCACCATCGTCCGGCGTGCCTCCGCGAGCAGCCGCTGCGTCGCCGCCGCGATCGCGTTGGCGTCCTGTCCGACGCTCTTGACCTCGAGCCACCACACCCCGAAGGGCGGCGTGGTCGCGAGCGCCGCCGGGGTCGTCCGGTCGGCCACCGTCCTCACCGCCTCCGGGCTCCAGC
Organism: Myxococcales bacterium; assembly: GCA_043775605.1. Taxonomy (GTDB): domain Bacteria; phylum Myxococcota_A; class Polyangia; order Haliangiales; family Haliangiaceae; genus UBA2376. The sequence goes on along the minus strand of JAYVSF010000630.1, from coordinate 13,999 downwards.
CGTGCGGTGCGAACGCCTTCACGAACAGCTCCCCGCACGCGTCCACCAGCTCCGGTCGCGACCGGTAGTTGCGCTCGAGCTGTTCGGCGGCGCCGCCGCGGCGCGCCACCCACTCGACCACCGAGTCCATCAGCCGCGGATCCGCGCCCGCGTACTCGAAGATGCACTGCTTGCCATCGCCGACCCAGACCGAGCGGCCCGCCAGGCGATGCAAGTGCGTGAACAGCGCGAGCTGGAGCGGACTGGTGTCCTGGAACTCGTCGACCACGACCAGGTCGAGGCGGTCGGTCAGCTCGGCGGCGACGTCGGGATCCTCGACCAGGCGCAGGGCCTGCTCGATCATGTCGGCGTAGTCGACCACGCGGCGCCGGGCCTTCCAGTCGGCGTAGCCGCTCAGCGCCAGGCGGGCGGCCTCGAACACGCCGCTGGTGAACGCGCGGACGTCGTCGTGGAGCGCTGGATGACCCACGTACCGGGTCGCTGCGTCGACCAGCGCGACGAGCGCGCCTCGGACCTTGGTGCTCGGCTTGACCTTGGCAGCGCGCGGCCAGTCGCTCCAGCGGAGGTCGCGACTCGCGCGCCGGCCGCGGATGTCGCGCAGGGTTCGCAGCGCTCCGGCCGTGTTGTCCTGGCCATCGTCGCACGCGGCCAGCCCCGCGATCGCGTGGTCGAGGCCAGCGTCGAAGTCGTCGTCGAGCGCGGGACCATCTCCGGGTGGCCCCAGGAGCGCGAGCAGCCCCGCGGCCGAGCGCGCGCCCATCGTCGGCAACATGTCGGGCGCGATGCGGTTGCCGCGGGCCAGCTCCATCACGTCGACGACCGGTCGGAGCCAGTCGTATCGCTGGGTCCGCTGGTCGTAGTAGATCTCGAGCCGCTGGGCCAGATGGCCGAGGTCGTGGACCAAGGACGACGGCAGCGCCTCCTCGATCGCCACCCGCAGCCGGCGCCCCCCGTCGTCGGGCATGACTTCCAGGTACGGCGACAGGCCCGCGTCCAGCGCGAACTCCTCGAGCAGTCGCATGCAGACCGCGTGGACGGTGCCGAGGTAGGCCACCGGCAGGCGCGACGCCTGGTCGAAGGCCCCGTGCTCGACCAGCGTGCGCCGGATCCGGCTCGCCAGCTCGGCCTGGGCCTTGCGCGTGTACGTGACCGCGACCAGGCCCTCGATGCGGGCCGGGTCGGCGGCGGCCGGCGCGATCGCGCGCGTGACCTCCTGGGTCAGGCGGTAGGTCTTGCCGCTGCCCGCGCTCGCGCCGACGATCGTCGGTGGCGCCCTCACGCGAATGGCTCCCACACGCGTCCGCACACGGCGCCGAACCGGCAGTACTCGCAGCCTTCGCCGGGATCGGTGTCGAAGTGACGGCCACGCTCGGCCGCCGGCACGTCGAGCATCTCGAGCAGCGGTCGTGATCGTCCGACTCCGGTCACGGGTACGACACCGCCGGCCAGCGCCCGCTGGACCTCCGGCACCGTCGCCGCGATGCGTGCGACCGCGTCCTCGAGAGTCGGGCCGTCGACGCGAGCGACGCCGTCTACGGCACCGAACGCCGCCGGGGCCGTGGTGAGCAGGCGGCCGCGCGACAGCGAGAAGTAGCCCGCGGCTGGCAACGCGGCGGCGCCGGTCTGCAGCTTGCGAGCCTGGGCGTAGACCGCGAGCTGCACAGCCCGCCCTTGTTCCATCATGACGCGGTAGTCGCGATGTCCCCACTTGAGGTCGACGATCACGTCGCGTCCGGCGTGGTCCTGGAGTCGCAGGTCGAGCCGGCCACCGAGCTCCGCCCCGAGCCAGCTGGCCGCGATCTCCTCCTCGGTCGAGGCCACGGTCAGGTCGCCACGTCGGATCAGCTCACCGAGCGCCTCGATGGCCCGGGCGAGCTGCTGTCGGAGCTGATGCCGCTCGAGGGTCATGCCCGGCTGTAGCAAGGACGTCGCGACCCTCGGCAGCAGGTCGTCGATCACGCGGGCGACGTCATCGCGGGACCACGCGAGGTCGCCGGACTCCACCAGCGCCTGGACCACGCGATGTCCAAGCTTGCCGTTGAGCAGCGCCCCGTCGGGGAGCGACGCGACCGAGCCCGCGCGCAGCGCCGCGGCGTGACCGAGCACCCAGCGCAGCGGACAACCCAGCAGGTCCGCGATGCTGCCGGGCGTCAGGCTGGTCGCGGCGCCGATCACACTGGCGGGCACGCGCCACTCGGCCCGGGCTGGCGGCAGGGGCAGGGCGGGCAGCTCCTCGATCGCGAGGTCGCGACCCGGCAACGACCGAGCCCGCAGATCGGCGACGGTGGTGGTGATCCGTGCGATCTGCTCCTCGCCGAGCCGCAGCCGCGCGACCACCTCGTCCCACAGCGGGTGTGGCGACAGGCGCTCGCCGCGATCGGTCTCGGGCAGCACCAGGATCAACTGCTGCCGGGCCGCGAGCACCGCGGCGCGCCACTGCCGGGTCTCCTCGGCGAGGACCGCAGTCGGCTCGACCGGCACCACGCCACACGCCGTCAGCGCATCGAGCTCGGTCCGTCGCCAGCGCGCTCGGTGGGGCGGGCGCGCGGTGTCGGCGGCGAAGTGCCACCAGATCACCACGTCGCGCGGCCGGAGCAGCGCCCCCGGATGGTCCACATGGTCGGCGCGCCCCACTTGCTCGACCGTGAGCTCGGTCCCGGCCCCGGCAGCCGTGACCGCATCGAGGAGCTGGTGGACCGCCAGTCGATCGAGTCGTTCGCGCGGATCGCCCGCCAGGATCTCGATCACCTGCTCGCACTGCGCGAACGCGACCGGCTCGCAGCCGTCGCCGCCGCGCGCGATCCGGAGCCGCAACCAGTCGCGGACCCTCGTCGCCACCGCGACGACCGCGGCCTTCGGGGCGCCGTCGCGCGCATCGTAGCGAGTCGACTCGAACCACTCCTCGACCAGCGCCACCTGCCGATCCGCGCGCGCCCTCGCGTCCGGCCCCTCGGCCGCGGCCTGTCCCTCGCGCCGTAGATCACCGTTCATCGTCGCCGCAGCGTCGTCGGCGTCGGGCCGGTCGGCCCCGGCCAGCCGTTCGTGCAGCCGCTGCTTGGCCGATTGCCAGCGAATGTCGCCGATCCCCGGCGCGTCGTTCAGGGCGCGCGCCATCATGTACCGGGTGTTGTGGGCGAACGGGCTGACCGCCAGCCCCAGCAGCTCGAGCGCGCGTCGCGGGTCGCACGGTTCGAACAGCAGCTCGAGCCCCAGCGGCAACAGTTGCAGCGGCGCTCGCCATCGACTCGACGCCTGGACCCCGAGCGCGCCCGCCCCATGTGCCGCGAGCGCGTCATCGAGCACCGCGGCCTGCGCTGGCCGGATGACCGCCACGCTCGCCGTCCGCTCGTCGCGGATCACCGCCGCCACCGCGTCCGCCGCCTCCAGCGTCGTCGCCGCCCGCAGCAGCATCAGCGAGCCATCGCCGCGAACTTCGCCGCGCTCCGCCGCGATCTCGCCCGCCACCATCAGCGCCTGTAGCCGGCCCAGGTCCGTCGCCGGATCCGCGCCGTGCGCCTCGCGCTCCAGCGCCGCGATCCTCGTCCCCCGCGCCGCCAGCAACTCGAAGATCCGCCGCCACCGCCGCGGCCAGCTCCGCCGGTCATCGGCGAACGTCAGCTCCGCATACGGCGACTCCCCGCGCAACGCGACCTCGACCTCCACCGCCGCCAGCCGGTCCGCCGCCCCCGCCAGCAGCGGCAGCTCGCCCATCGCCTCCAGCGCCGCGAACGCCTCCAGCCGCGCCCCACCGCCCGCCACCGCCGCCCCCTCCCACCCGCTCTCGACCAGCCCATCTCTCCACGCCAGCACCATCTCCGCCGTCCCGAGCCGATCCACGCCAAACGACCGCGCATAGAACGGCTCCGTCCCCGTCCCCGTCGTCGTCGCCGTCGTCGTCGTCGTCGTCGTCGTGGTCGTCGTCGCCACCAGCGCCGCCATCCGCGCCGCGTACTGATGCACCCGCACCGCCGCCGGCGCCTCCACCACCGGCAGCCCCATCCTCAGCTCCAGATCCCGCAGCAGCCCCACCGGCCCCCACGTCGGCGTCCCCAGCCCGCCCGCCTCGTCGACGCCCGCCAGCGTCGCCCCATCCAGCCTCAATCCCACCATCGCCGTCAGCATGGAAGTTCCTACCCGCCCGCTTTGCCCACGGCCGCAAACAACCCAAGGCCGAAATGAGAACCGTAACCTATGGAAATAGGGCCATTCACCGGCACGTCGAATACCAAGCGAACCGCGAAGGCCGCATCGACCGGCGGTGGCTTTGCGGGGAAGCGGCGTACACGCACCGCATGACGCAGGTGGAGGGTGTCGTCGCGCCACGGCAGCACGTCGACCACGGCAGGCGGCAGACCACGAGACGCGAGCTCACTGTTGATCTGACCAGTGAGCGTATTGGCGCCCCGGGCCTTCTGGTGACGTGGCAAGACCAAGGGCGTGGCGCTGCTCCAGACACGAGATCCGTCCCTCGCTCCGAGAACAGCGACGATCCCGATGTCGAGCGGTGCTGGCATCGCGCGCAGGTCGTCGATCGCGCCCTGCCCAGCCATGGCGACGTGCAACTCCCCGACGCCGCCCTTGGTCCAGGTCCGCTTCAGCGCTCGTACCGCACGCTGCGCGTCCGCACCCAGCCCCATCGGCGCATGCAGCACGACATGGTCGAGGTGGCCATCACCGTCGAGGTCCACGGGCAACACGTGAGCGTGTCGGTGCCCGATCAGCGGCGTGCCTGTCGTGTCGCGCCCCGTTAGCTCCGGACAATCCACGCGCGCGCCGCGACCCGCCCGCGCGACGAGCGCTCGATGCAGGAGCTCTGCTTGCGGCAGCGTCCGCCCGACGACGGGCAGCGCCGATCGACTTCCGCTTGGCGTCGTCAGGGCCAGGAGCATCGTCGTCACTGGGGCCGGCGACTTCCGGACGGCGAGGGCCGGCATTCCAACGCTGAGCGCGTCAGCCCGCCGCCAGTACAGCACCCGACGGGAGCCAGGCGGCTGACTCCACCGCTGGGCCTTCCACCAAGCGGTGTCGCGTTGGAGAGCATCGACGAGGTCGACCGGATACGGCGCAACCGCTGCAGCTCGATCTTTCTCAAGCTTCTTCGGGATCGCTCGCTTCCCTTGCGGCACAGGGAGCGCCTCGAGCGCCTGGGCGACACAGCCTGCACGCCACACTTCGTAGGTCGCTGCGTCCTCTGGCGCGACCAGTGAGACCTGCTCCCATCCACGATCCGGACGGTGCCCGTCGACATGCGGATACGAATCCGCACCTTCAGGCAGTTCGGCGTCGTCCGAGATCGCCACGGCCTCGACCCAGCTCTCGCTCCGGCCCACGTACCCAAGATGATGTGCCAGAACGGCGAATAGCGCGCTGGCCTCGTCATCGAGACCGCAGTACCAGCGAACCGCCAAGGTGCCATCGCCGACGTCGGCCCACGCATCGAAGACGAGCGTGGTCTTCTCCTTCCCCTTCTCCAGGACCCCGATGGGCATGAAGTGTCGGCTGTGAGCGACACACGCCGGGGGGAGGCGATACCGGGGCAGCGTTCCCGCGAGCGCCTCGAGCAACCGTCGCCCCGCAGGGGGGACGTGAGTCCAGTGCTGTGTCGCGTAGCCGCAAGCCATGAGCGCGCGCATCAGCCGCCAAGGACTGGGCGGCCACTCGACGAGCCCCTCGTTGACGTGGTGGCCCCATGGCGTCGCATGATAGCGCCCTGCCGGAAACCGCAAGACCAACGTCGGCATCGTCACTCCTCGCCGTCGGCATCATCCTCGACGTCGGCGGCATCGTCTTCTGCCTCGTCATCAGCCTTCTTGGCCTTGTCGTCCTTGCCCTTCTTCAGGTCGCCGTCGAACGCGACGGTGGTGTGCGCCATCAGGCCCTTGCACACGCCGATGGCTCCCGGCAGCTCCTCATCGATCTCCGCGAGGCTCGGCAGTCGGAAGGCCGCGGGTCGGGTCGCAATGATCTTGTCGCGCTCGACCACGTCGAGATCGCAGGCGGTCCGAAGTCGAAGGTCGCCGTCGAGCAAGCGGCGCACGCGGTGCAACGCGAGCAGGATGAGCAATCTCTCGACAGTCGGGCCAAGGCCGTAACCGCGGATCTGGGCGAGATCGAGGTTGATGTGACAGTCGATCCGGTCGGCAGTGAACTCGTCGCGTGCGAACGGGACATTGCCGAATCCATCCTTTGCCACGCCCGAGGGATTCACATGGTCGTTCTTCACCCCGCCCGACGCGGCGACGCGAGCCCCGGACGCCTCGATAAACACCGACAGGGCTCGGGCCACACGCAGACGGCCACCAGCGAGGTCCTTCTTGGCCAGGAACACTCCGTGGATCAGACTGCCGACATCGTAGCGCAGAAGGACCTGGCCGAGAAGCCGTCGATCGATAGGGCCCTCGGCAAGGACTCCGAGGTCCTTCTTCAGCTTGTCGACGAAGGACGTGTCGCTCTTGTTCTCAAGCAGGTACGGGCTGTTCAGCCGGTGGGCCTCGAGCATGGTGTCGGTGAGGAACACGCCTTTCCGGCTCACCGTCACGTGGGAGATGCCCGCGAGCACAGCGATCGGCTTGTTCTCGGACCCGTTCCAGCAGGTTGTCTCGAGCCGGTTCGCCATGCTTTGTGCGCTCTCCACGAGTAGCTTCTGGCCATCCTTGCTCTGGTAGGTCGCGGCGCCGAGGCTCGGAAAACCAGTGGGCTGGAATCGGTCGCCCTGGAGTGGCTTGAGCGTCACTGTGAACAGCAGGCGGGTGGCGTTGTCGAGTGCGGCGAGATCGAGGGTCATCGGGTCTCCTGGGGGATCATCGGCTGCTCGCGGGCGCGAGGACGGTGAAGGACTTGGCCATTGAGAGGGCGTCGCGCTGACTGATTGGAAAGGCGAGCGCGGCGGCCCACAATCGAGCAGTTCGCGCGTCGGCCGTGGCGCCCCGAATCGGAGGTCGGAAACCGGCGGCGCGCAGTCGTCGCAGCGCGATGTCGATCGCCGCGCTGCCGTCCCCAGCCTGCAAGCGGCGCACGATCGCGCCATCCGCGGGAATGCGGCGGCCGTCGTGGAGCGGCCACGCAAGGCACGCCAAGCGCAAGGCGAGCCAGGCCTCGTCGGGCCAGGCGCCATCGGGTGCGCGCATTGTCGGTGTCGAGGCCCACCGGTCCCACCGGACCGCCATGAACGCCCGTGCCAACGCGGAGACACGGTTCAGATCGACCTGCCCGGCGACGACAGCGCCGAGATCGGACGGATGGGCGCCGCAACCACGCGCGGCGACGAGGGGCAGGATCCGCTGGCCCCGCTGGCCGGCTTCGAGCAGGCGCCGCTCAACGACGGCCGCGAAATCGGAGATCGGGTCGCGACCGCCCATGACGACCCGCGGATCGCGGAGCAGCCGTTTGTCCTTCTCTCGAAAGCGCTGTCCGCCGCGCTCGAGAGGCAGCCAGTGGTGCCGAACCGGATCGCTGGGGCTGCCATCGTGTTGGTACGCCGCTGCCGCGCTGCCGAGCGCGCACGCGAGGCGCCACTCCGCAGTTCCATCATTCGACGCGGCAATCCACTCCGGTGAGAGCGCCGGAATCGGTCCAGCCTTGAGGGCGGTGCCGCCAGCCTGGATCGCTTCGATCGTCGCCGCCGCCAGAAGGACGGACTGCCATCCCTCGGCACTGTCGTCGTGGGTGAGGACCGAAAACACAGCATCCGCGAGGCGCCTCTCGGCACTGACCAGTCTCGCAGGCGCATACTTGTCACGTGCTTCGCGTTGAAGGCGATCAAGCCAAGGCGCAAGGTCATCGATCAGACGACTGCTGGGGCGCCCGACTACATCGATTCGTCCCAACGGGACCGCCAGATTCGACTGGCCATTCCTCTCGAGAAACGCAAAACGAGTAAACCGCTGCACTCCTCGCGCAACCCCAAGGCGTGCCACCGCGCGAGCAACATCAACAGGGCGATGTGCTGTTGCCCGGCCGAGTTGCACGCGGGCCTCTCCGAACATCGCCTGCACGTCCGTGATCGTCGCTGGGCGGCTCCAGAGAGGCATCCATTGCTCGCCACGCTGCGCCTTCTCATTGCCACCACTGCCGTATCCGACGACATGGGAACGAACTGAGAAGGGTGCGCTGGCGCGGCTCGCCGCGTTCGGATCCAGCGTCTTCGTCGCGCGCGCGCTCAACAATAGCGAGCCCTCCAGCATGAGAACGAAGTCCCACGGGTTGACGAAGCTGTCGCTGTCGGCGCCTGTTGTCATGTTGGCCCCGCCCGCATTGCCCGGGAAGAACTGCCCAACCGCCCCGGAAACCATGTTTCGCGTGCGGATGCGCCAGAGAGCGTCGCTGAGCAGCTCCGCCGCGATCGGCATCGCTTCGCCGTTCGACTCTAACGCAAAGAGATCGCTCAGCCTCTGCATCGCGTTGTTCGTGAAGTCGATGCGCCCGTCGTTCCCGCCCGTCCCGAGCAGCGAAGGGAAGGATGGGGTGCCGTCGTCCAACAACACCACCGCGGCATCCATCCACGACTGATGGCGTCCTCTCCACGCAATCTTGCACGGCCTGAAGAGGTCTGCCTTCAGTCCAGCAAAACGCTTGTTTGCAGTCGCGAGCTCGGTTTTGAAAGAAGGATTGTCTCTCACAGCCTTTGCCGCAGCTTTCTCCGATGATGTCATGCCTTTCTTGGCTTTGGTGCGGTCCTTCAGGATGCGCACCTCTGCGTCCGCGGAGGCTAGTGCGGCGAGAGGTACGCGTGCAGCAGCAACGCCCATTCGAAACGGCGCGAAGCGTGCTGCGGTCGAAGCCTCGATAGGTGACAGGCCGGGGTCTCGCGTCGCGAAAAACCCAGAGCCCTTGTTCCACGGCGCGACGAACGGCGTCGGTGAGTACTCCGACAAAAAGAACTCCTCCAGGGCGCCATGGCTCAACGCTGTCAACAGGCAGAAGTGGTCGTCTTGCCACCAGCCGCGTGCGGTCGCGTCCTTCTGCTCAGCGATGACGCGCAGAATGCCGAGGGCCTTCAGGTAGTGCGCCAGCGGCTCCGGCGCACATCCCGTGATGTGGTGGACGCTCGCGGAACTCATGACGGCTCCTCGCTCGCGTCGCGGAGCTGCGCGGATGTGCTCAGCAATGGATCCACCGTCGTGAGCTTCGACGCGCGGCGGTCGGCTGCGATGAGCAGGGCCTCGAGCCAGGCCAGGGCGCCCGGGCCGAAGCGGTCGATGAGCCCCAGCGTGCGCTCCCGCCAGCTGCGGCCCGTCTGGGAAGAAAGTCCTAGGGTCGCGGGCTCAAGCGAGAGTTGGAGCGCGGGCAACGGCGGCGACGCACGATCGAGAACCACGGACGGGATCATGTCACCTTCGCGGACACCGCGGATCGGCAGGCCCCGGCCGTCGCCGTTGTCTCGGTAGTCTTGGTCCTTCGGCGCGGCGTGGAGAGCCACGCGGACCTTGCCATGGTGGGACGCCACGAGGTAGGTGAGCAGGTCGAACTCGTCCGCAGTGCAGGCGAGAATGGCGGCTTCACAGGGAGTGGGCTGTGACGCTGACGCGCGCTCCGGCAGAGCGCCGCCGATGAGGCCGAGCACATCGACCCACGGTCCAAGGAGCGCCGCGTGCCCGGGCTCGTGACGTTGGAGGACCGCAAAGAGTGCCAGTGCGCTGGCAAGCTCGTGCCGCAATCCGGGCCGAACGTCTCGGTCGTCGACCGTGCGATACGGGCGTCGCCAGGCGTCCGGCGGTGCCTTCGCCAGATCGGGGCGATCGGGGCGACCGTGCATCCGGATGGCTCCCTGAAACGCGGGATGCGCCTTCCCGAGATCGTGCCAGCGCGCTGCCAATCGCAGAACCGTCTGCAAGGCGGGCGGGAGGTTGACCGCGCTCGCGATCACGTCCGCGGTGTCCGCCACTTCTCCGACGTGGCAGGCAATGGTCTTCCACTCGGACGCGCTCAGGTCGTCGGCGTCCTGACTCTCATCTGCGAGCTCTTGGGCCACGGTACTTGCGGGCAACGGTATCGTCAGAACCTCGGGAACCGCGTCTCCGGAATCCGGATCGAAGCCGCGAGCCAAGCGGTAGCCACCCACGTCGCTCGCGACACACACCACCCGCCCAGGCGTGAGCATGGATCGGTCGGCGACGACCCACTCCCCGTCAAGCCAGTCCCAGGCCCAAGCCCTCACGCCGCCGCGAAGCCGCGGCTTGCGGTTGGTCTTGGTCTCTTCGCCGCATAGCCAGGCGCGAGCTCGCAGAAACGGTACGGCGCACAGCTCGTCGCGGCGCGGTCTGCGCGTGCGCGCCGGAACGTGGCGTGGATGTCTCTTCTCGTCTGGCGCCACGGCGAGCCAGAAGACCTGCAGGTCGCGGTCGTCTCCGCTTCGGATGAAGCGGCTGATGTCGAGGTCAGCGCCGGTGAGGTCGGGCGTCGTGTCGAATAGCTCGTCGAACTCCCGGCGCACCAGCAAGTGGCTCGGCGCGTAGGGAAAGAGCCGCTGCCGCTGATCATCATCGAGCGACTCCTCGAAGGCTTCGAGCTGGGCCGTGCCCACGTCCCCGTGCTCGCCGATCTGCTCGACGGCTCTCCAAGCTGCGTCGAGTTGCTCTACCGCGTAGGGCAGCGCGAGCTTTTCGTCGCGGCCGCGGTCGACCACCACGACGTGCCCTTCGCCGCCATATCGAGCGCATCGACCGAAGCGCTGGACCAGGCTGGGCCAGGGCGCGAGGTCGGTGATCACGCAGCCCGCCGAGACGTCGACGCCCGCTTCGACGACCTGCGTCGCAACGATGATCCGGTCGACGCCAGCGGCGCACGCGGCGCGACTGAGAAACCGCGCGCGCCAACCCGCCCGCTCGCTCGGGCGAAAGCGGCTGTGAACCAGATCGAGCCCTTCGGTGCGCCCGAGGGACCGCAAGGCATCGAAGGTCTCGCAGGCTCGCGCCACCGTGTTGCAGACGACCAGACTGATGCGACCGTGTTCGCCGGCGGTAAGGGCGGCATGCTCAAAGAGGATGCGCTCGGCGAAGGACCTGGCGTTTTCCGCCGCGATCACGATTGCGGTCAGGCTCTTTTGTATCCCGCCCAGGCCTTGACGACGGTCGTCGCGGGCGACGACGGCAGGCGAACGGCACCACGCCTCGTGTTGGGATAGCGTGTCGACGCTCTTCAGCCACGCGGGCTGCAGGGTCGCGCTCATCCACCATGTGAGCCGCGGTCGAAGTCCCTTGCTGGTGTCATCATCATGAAACGCTTGCAGCTGGGCGCTGGTTGCGAGACCCACGTCCATCAACTGCACTTCATCCATCAGCCAGAGCGCGTCGTGCCCCAGCAACCCGAACTCCACCGGCCAGCGCGCGCGAGGGCACGCATAACCACGGTTGAGCGAACGTGACAGCAACATGTCCTGCGTGCCGATGAGGACCGCCGACTCTTCCGGAAACAGGTGCCATTCGCCGCCAGGATCGGCGCCGCCCATCAAGAGATGCACGCCAACCTTGCCTGTGTGCTTGGACCTTCCGTCCCACAGGAGCCCGACGCTCTCGAGGGAGTTCCTCACGACGGCCTCGGTTTGCTCGGCCAGGACGCGCATCGGCAGACACCAGATGAGCCGCCGCGGCCAAGTGTCATTCGCGTTGTGGAGCCGATGCCAACTCCACGCGGCCAAGACGCCAAGCGTCTTGCCCATGCCGGTTGGGATTCGAATGAGCTGGCTGCGGACAGCGGCTGGTTCGGCGAGTGCATGCTGCCACGGGTGCGGCACCGCTGAGGACCCGGCGAGCCGCGTGAACCAAGAGTCGAATGTTGTCACTTGGTCACCGATGTGCCGGCGCCGTGTACGCGACCTGCGCGCTGCTCGAGCAGCGCGCGGTCGGCTTCCAGGAGGCGCTGCAACTCGCGCGGGGAAGGGAGGGCGACCTGGTAGCGGGAGACGAAGAGCTGGGTGTCCATGCCGGCGGTGGCGTAGTGGACCTTGGTCTCGTCCTTGTCACTGCACAGAAGGAGGCCGACGGGTGGCTGGTCACCGTCGCCGACCATGTGGTCGCGCCACCAGTTGAGGTAGAAGTTCATCTGGCCGGCGTCGCCGTGGCTGAAGGCGCGCACCTTCAGATCGACGAGCAGGTGACACCGCAGGACGCGGTGATAGAAGACGAGATCGATCCAGTCGTGCTCGGTTCCGACCGTCACGCGCTTCTGGCGGGCCTCGAAGCAGAAGCCGGTGCCGAGCTCGAGCAGGAAGGCCTGGAGGTGGTCGAGCAACGCGGCCTCGAGGTCGCTCTCGCGGTAGTGCGGGCGCTCGGCCAGGCCGGTGAACTCCAGGACGTAGGGGTCGCGGAGCATGTCGGCCAGGGTCGGGGGTGGCGCGAGCCCGGTCCCGCGTGCGGCGGCGATCACCGCGCGCTTGTCGGTCGACAGCGCGGTGCGCTCGTAGAGCAGCGAGCCGATCTGACGTTGCAGTTCGCGCACGGAGTACGCCGCCTGGAGGGTCTCGTTCTCGTAGAACGCCCGCTTCCAGGGGTCGTCCACGCGCAGGATTTCCAGGAGGTGCGACCATGTGAGGCGAAATACATTGTCAGCCGTAAGCGGCGGTATGTATTTGGGTTTGAATTCCGGCGACGCCGTCGCCGGAATCTTGGCAGCGGCGGCCGATTCAGGCGACGGCATCACCGGAATCGGCCCCGCGAGCTCGAGCAACGCGGCTGGTGGCAGCGACAGCGAATTCCGCGACGCCGTGGCGGAAATCGCGGGCCCGAGCTGCGGGTAGCTCCGGTAGAAGCGTCGCGTCTGCCCGAGCGCTTCCGGGCTGGTTCCCTGAAGGCCCGCCGCTCGCAGGTCCTTGGCGAGACGTTTCAGCAACTTGGTGCCGTAGGCGGCGCGGTCCGCGCCCGTCTGCTCGAACTCCACGATCCACGCGCCGATCAACCAGTTCCGCACCAGCAGCATGCGGTTGACGGCGCGGGCGGCGCCGCCGACGGTCTTCTCGTGGACATCGGCGATCTGCTCACGGAGCGAGTCGTAGTTCATCGCGCCCTTGCCTGACCCCTCGGATTCGATCGTCATCCCCACGGGCTCGAAGGTATTCGCACATCCTGACAACCGCAAGCGTCGCCTTCCGCACTTTGTCATCCGGCGTCGCTATGCGGTACCATCGGCAGCGATGGCGACCGATCCCCAGCTTGTCCGGGCCGTGGCCCTCGTCCATGCGCTCGTGACGAGCAAGCGCGGCGTCTCCCTCAAGCAGTTCGCCGAGAAGCGGGAGTGGAACCTGCGTGCGCTCTATCGCGACGTGCAGGCCCTCGAGCGCGCCGGCTTTCCGGTCCAGCACAAGCATGGCTGGTTCTCGCTCCCGCAGGACTGGTTGCCGGCCGCCTCGGTCGGCGTGTCGCGCGACGAGCTCGTGGCGCTGTTCGTCGCCCGTCATGTCATGCCCGGCATGAAGGGCACGCCGGTGGGGCGCGCGCTCGGGAGCCTGTGGGACAAGCTCGCCATGCGCGGCAACCAGTTGCGACTCGTGCCGGCGGACGACGTGCCGTACGGATCCCGCACCTTCACGGCGATCGACTACGGCTCGCACAGCAAGACGATCGATGCGCTCAAGGCCGCGATCGACAAGAAGCGCGCGGTGTGGATCCGCTACCGGACGGCGGCCGGCGTGGAGTCCGAGCGCGTCATCGAGCCGGGCTACCTGCACGTGGACAACGCGCTCGAGGCGATGTATGTCCCGAGCTGGTGCCGCGAGCGGAAGGCACTCCGGGTCTTCGCCGTCCATCGGATCCTCGCGATCGACGTCCTCGATGAGACAGTCAGCTCCCGGTCGGCGATGGCCCGGAAGGCGCTCGACCGCGCGTTCCGTCTCTGGTACCGAGATCAGGTCGAGCACGTCGTGATTCGCTTCATGTCCGAGGCCGCCGGCGAGATTCGTGAGCGCACCTGGCACCCGAGCCAGCGGCTCGTCGACGATCGGGAGGGTGCGGTGTACTTGCATCTCGATATCGCGGCGCCAGAGGAGCTGGAGCGATGGTTGCTCGGA
>JAYVSF010000629.1:0-3998 GCA_043775605.1 Myxococcales bacterium | reverse complement strand
GTACGAGGAGTCGGGCAGCGGCACGGTCAGGCGCACCACGTCCTCGTACGAGCGCGGCCCGACCTCGGTCCGCGTGCTGGTCGGGGTCGGGATCGAGGGGAACGGCATCGGCGTCTCGGCGGTCACCTTGTCGGTCATGACCGCCGGCGCTGCACGGCGTGTGCCGTCGTCGTCGACGTCAGGCCGCCGGCGTCATCGCCTGCTTGATCAGCGTCGTGACGGCGGCGGCCAGCGCGGTGCGCGCGACCGCTCGCACCGTCTCGCTGCGGCCGATCGCGAAGCCGACCAGGGCGGCGGCGCCGACCCGGGCCCACGGGTTGGTGATCCAGGTCCGAGGATCGAGGTGCGCCTTGACCACCTCGACCCGGCGGTCGAGCTCGGAGAGGCGAGCCCCGAGCTGGGCGCGGGCGGCGGCGATCCGCGCGTCGACCGTGCTGATGGTGTGGGTCGCGAGGGCGGCAGAGGAAGGGCCGGTCGGGGTGGTCATGGGGCGAGCTCCGGTCGGTGGGCGTGGGCGTGGGGTCACGAGTCGCGGCGCGCCAGCGCGCGGCCGAGCAGGTAGCCGGCCCCGAGCGAGATCGCGATCGACAGCGTGGGGTGGGCCGCGAGCGCCCGGGTCGCGGCCGCGAACCGGGCCCGCGCTACCGCCGCCCAGGTCGGGGCCGGCTCGGGCGCAAGCGGATCCCAGGGGTTGCCGTCGTCGTCGAGAACGGCGTGAGCCGCGAGGTCGTCGTCGGTCCGGGTGAAGGGGGCGGAGGTGGTGGTCGGCATGGGGGTTCCTGGCTTGGGGATCATCGGGCCTGAGCGGGCGGCGCACAGCGAGGCAGGGGTGTCGTGGCCACGCCGCTCACCGCGCGCCGGCGCTCGCGCCGGTTCAGCGGAACAGGACGCGACCGAGCACGAAGCCGAGGACGAGGCCGAGGCCGACGCCGGCGGCGAGCGCGACCAGGGGCTGGCGCTGGACCATCGCGCGTGAGCTGTCGGTGAGCCCGCCGGCCGCGCCGCGGATGCGGTCCTTGGCCTCGACCATGCCGTGCTGGGCCTTGGCGCTGAGCTCGCCGAGCGCGGCGCCGACGCCGTCGAGGCTCTCGCGCAGCTTGTCGGCAGTGGCGTGGACGCCATCGGTAGGGGGGGTGGTGACGGGAGCCGGGGTGGCCATGGCAACGGACCTTTCGCAGAGTGCACCCGCGGCTCGAGCCCAGAGTCGAGCTCCAGCCGGCGGGCGCAGCCGAGGTCACTGCGATCGTCATGCCAGCGGTTCAGGTGACGGTCTCGACGGCGCGATCGGCGAGCCATGCCGCGTCGTCCCGGGCCCGGCTCAGGGCTCGCACCGGGTCGGCGTCGCGCGAGGGACCGCGGACCCGGCCCAGCATCACCAGGCTCGCCGCCAGCAGCACGGCCCCGACCAGCCAGAACGACAGCCAGGGCGGCAGCCCGGCGCGGACCAGGGTGAGGCCGAGCGCGACCGACAAGATGGTCAAGGTGGCGACCAGCACGGCCCCCGCCCGGGCGATCGCCTGGGTGCGGTCGCGGACGTCGGCGAGCCCCTCGGCGATCTCGTGGCGGATCGACTCGACGTGGGCGCCGAGCAGCTCACCGGTGTCGGCGACGATGCCGGTGACCAGATCGGCGACGGTCGCGTCGCGCGCTGCGTGGGCGGCCTGGACGGCAGGTGTGGGCATGGGTGGCCCTCATGCCAGCGCCGTGCCGCACTCGATCGGACCGAGGCTCAGGGCGTGTCCGTGCGCGCCGCGGTGGCCGGGGCCGCCACCGCCGCGGTCCGGCCGAGGGTCATGCGGGCGACCGCGACCACGAACGCGACCATGCCGGCTGCGAACAGGGTGTCGCCGATGACGCGCAGCCAGAGCAGCACCTCCATGCGCGGCCGACCTGGCGACGTTCGTGAAAGCGATCCCGGTGGTCGCCAACAAGGTTCCGCCGTTCGCCGTTCAAGCCGACCGGGCCGCCGCCGGGCGCGCCGCCGCCGCCGCCGTCAACCCCGTGAGGGGGCGCTGCCAGAAGCCGACGTCGTGCCAGGCGTCGAGCTTCCAGCCGACCTCGCGGAACGTGCCGACCGCGGTGAAGCCGGCCCGCTCGTGGAGCGCGACGCTGGCCGGGTTGGGCAGGGCGATACCGGCGATCGCGACGTGGAAGCCGCGCGCGGTCAACTCGACGAGCAGCGCGGCCAGCAGCGCCGGGCCGTGGCCGCGCCCGCGCTGATCCGGCGCCAGGTACAGCCCGACCTCCGCGCACCCGCGATAGGCCTCGCGCGCCCGCCACGTCCCGGCCTTGGCGTAGCCGCGCACCGCGCCGTCGTCGAGCACCAGCCAGGGATGGCGGCCGGTCGGGCCGTCCCATTGCGCGCGTAGCTCGTCGGCGGTGGGTGCCTGATAGGCGAAGTGGATGGCGGTGTGCTCGACGTAGTACGCGGTGATCGCGGCGATGACGTCGAAGTCGGCGGCGGTGGCGGACCGGATCATCGTCGCAGGGTAGCGAGCGCCGGTTGCCGCCAGGTTTCCGCCCGGTTGCTTCGACGGCCGCGCCGGTCAACGTCCGTCGGGGCCGAGCATCGCGAGCGCCTTGATCATCGCGTCGCGGCGGCGGGTCAGCGGGCCGGGCAGGCCGCTCAGCAGGCGCTGCCGCCCCTCGGCGCCGGCGCGCTTGGCGCCCAGCTTGGCGATGCCGAACGCGGCGTTGATCTGGACGTTCTGGGCCTCGCCGTCGAACGCCCGGAACAGCAGCTCGCGCGCGCCCGGCCGGGTGCAGATCAGGTCGGCGACCCGCATGCCGTGGACCTCGTCGGCGGTCTCGAGCCCGGCGACCAGCCCAGCCTCGACCCGCTCGGCGTGGGCCGCGAGCACGGCGTGGCAGGCCTCGGCGACCCGGGCGTCGCCGCCGAGCCCGCCGACCAGGTCCGACGCGGCCGCGACCACCGCCTCCTCGCCGAGCTGATCGATCGCGCGCGCCGCCGCGATCCGGACCCGGTCGTCGTCGTCGCGGAGCAGCACGGCGATCGCGAGCGCGCTGCTCGCGGCCGCCGGGCCCAGCGTGCCGAGCGCGGTCGCGGCGTTGGCGCGGACCGGGGCGCGACCATCGGCCACGAAGCTGACCAGCGCCTTGACATCGAACGGCGGCGCCTTGGCCAGCACGTTCCGCTCGAGGAACTCGGTCTCGAAGCCCGGCACCGCCGGGATCGGTGGGCCGACCGGGACGCCGTCGATCGCGAGCAACGTGGCCCGCGCGAGCTCGCGGACCCGGGGCGAGCTGTCGGTGCGGGCCCGCTCGAGCAGCGCGCGGCCCTCAGCGAGCCGGTCCTGGCCGAGCGTGATGAACCCGCGGGCGACGTTGGCCTGCGCGCCGGGCCAGGCGAACGCCTCGCACAGCAGCTCGATCGCCGCCGGCCGCCCGCACACCAGCTCGCAGACCTGCATCGCCTGATCGGCGCTGGCGGTGTCGAGGCCGCGGGCCAGCGCGGCGTCGATCGCGGGGTGGGCGTGGGCGCGCAACGTCGCGGCGATTTGCGCCGCCAGCGCGTCGTCGCCGGCGCCGAGCGCGCGGACCAGGTCGTGGGCGCACGCGGCGATCGCGCCCTCGCCCAGGCGGGCCAGCGCGCGCGCGGCACCCATGCGGACGTCGGCGGCGTCGTCGCGCAGACAGGCGACCAGCGCGTCGGTGACGCCGGGCACGTCGCCGAGGACACCGAGCGCGAGCGCGGAGTTGGAGCGGACCACGGGGCGGTTGTCGGCCAGTCGGCGCGCGAGCCCGGCGACCCCGGCCGCGACCAGCGCGTCCTTGCGCCTGGCGAGCTCGGGCTCGGGCAGCGCGCGGTCCTCGAAGCCGTCGATCTCGATCGCCGGCAGCGAGCGATCGGGTTGGGGTGCCAGCACCTCGAACGCGCGCGCCACCGCCGCGCGGACCCCGGCATTGCCGCCGCTGGTGGCGCCGATCAGGGCCCGCAGCGCGTCGCCGGCGCCGCCCTGGCCGAGCGCGCCGAGCCC
>JAYVSF010000628.1:0-5805 GCA_043775605.1 Myxococcales bacterium | reverse complement strand
CTCGGCGGCCATCATCCCGGCCAGGAACGAGGCCTCGACCGCGTGCAGCCACTGGTTCTGGGTGTAGCTGGTGCGCCAGTTGAGCGCGCCGACCAGCGCGACGATCTCCGGGTGGGCGCGGCCGACGCCCAGCACCTGGAACGCCTTCTTGCCGAGGGTGCGGACCTCTTGATCGAGCTGGTCGCGGAGCTGCTGCGCCCACTCGCGCGGGTTGGCCGCGGCGGCCACCGCGCTCTCCGGCTTCTTCATCAGCTTGGCGACCGCGCGCCGCGCGATCTCCTTGCCGAGCGGGTCCTGGCCGTCGAGGCGGATGGTGGCCTCGCCGTCGCCGAGCAGGAGCTTGACCCCGGCGATCTCTTCGAGCGCGGCGTGGAACGCGCCGCCGTCCCTGGCCATGAGCTCCATGACCGCCGGCTCGACCCGCAGGAGCGAGTGGTTGCGCTCGGTGAGGAAGTGGTTCTGGTAGCGGCCGGCCGCGAGGTCCATCACCCGCTTGGCGGCGCGATCGGTCGCGGGATCGGTGGCCATCGGCTCGACCGCCCGGATCTTGGCGGCGGCCTCGGCCTGGGCCGACTCCGACCAGCTCGTGACAAGCTCGGCGATGATCTGGGCGGCGTCGGCCCCGGCCCGGGTCTCGAGCAGGGTCCGGGCCTCGCGCTTGCGCTTGTCGACGTCGCTGTCGAGCCCGCGGGCGCGATCGGCCTTCGCCTGGCGCTCGCGATCCTCGGCGTCGAGCGCTGCGGCCCGCTGGTCGAGGTCGTCGGCGCGGCCGGCGAGCGCGGCCTGGGCCTGGCCCACGACGTGGTCGCGATCGAGGACGGCCTGGGCCACCGTCGCCAGCTCGCCGTCGACCCGCTCGCGCTCGGTCAGGCTGGCCTCGCGCACCTCGCGGTCGGCGCTCTGACGGGTGGTCGCGGCCTCGAGCCGGCCAGCGGCCACCACGGCCTCGGCGTCGGCCTTGCCGGCGGCCAGAAGTCTCGCCGCGTCGTGTCCGCCTCGACGGGCCGCGGCCACGTAGGCGATCGCGGCCGCCGCGAGGGCGGCGACCAGGGCGAGGACGGCGGACATCGACTCAGGGTGGCTCATCCGCCGCGGCGACGCAACGGTGGGCGCGCGCGACAGGCCGGCGACTACTTCGCGTAGGCCTCGAGCTTGGTGATGAGGTCGGCCGAGAACGTGCCCTGCTTCAGGCGATCGCGGTCACGACTCGAACGACCGATCGACGCATCATCTTCGGGCCTCCTTCACAGCTTCTCGAGCACGACGGTGACGGTCATGTCGCCGGTGGCGACGATGGTCTTCTTGCGCTCCTTGCGCGTCGGGTGACGGAAGGTGAGCTCGTGCTCGGCGCCGTCGGCGGGCACGCCGATCTCGGTGGGGGTCACGCCGAGCTTGTGGCCCTGCGCGTCGAAGACCTCGGCGCCGGTGGGATCGCTGCTGATCTGGATGTGGGCGAGGGCCACGACCGCCGAGCCCGAACCCGAACCCGAGCCCGAACCCGAACCCGAACCCGAACCACCCGAACCCGAACCCGAACCCGAACCCGAGGCCGAACCCAAAGCGGTCCCGCCCTGCTCCTTCGTCTCGCCGCCGCTCATCACCAGCACCGCCGTCACGATCGCGCCCACCACCACGATCGCGCCGCCGGCGATCACCAGCGGCATCGCGCGCCTCGGCGGGTGCGACTTGAAGCCGGGTGGCGTCGAGATCATCATCGTCTGGTTCGGCGGCACCGGCAGCGCGGCCGGCCGCTGGACTGGCAGCCCTTGCGGCGCCATCGGCACCGACGCACTCGGCGAGTGACCGAAAGGCTCACCGACGGGCGGCGGTGCAGCGCCGTACAGCGCCGGCTGCGGTGCCGCACCGTACGTCGCCACCGCGGCCGATGGCGGTCCCGCCGACGCGCTCGCCGGCTGCTGGGCGCTGGCCCGCGGCGCGCTCGACGCCTGCTGCGCGCTCAACCGCGACGCCACCGACGTCGACGGCGGCGCCACCGAGATCACCATCGTCGCGTTGACCTTGGCCGCGGCCGGCGCCGGCGGGCTCGCGGCCGGCATCATCGGTGGCGAGCTGTTGAGGTAGCGCGCGGGATCGATGAGCGCGTCGATCACCTCCTGCATGGTCTGGAACCGCGCCGCCGGAGACTTGGCCAGGCACCGCAGGATGAGCTGCTCGAGCGCCGGCGGCACCGTCGACATCAGGGCGCGCGGCGCCGGCGGCGCCTCGGTGACCTGCTTGATGAGCACCGCGCCCATGCTGGTGCCGTCGAAGGGCACCTGGCCGGTCACCATCTGGAACAGCAGCACGCCGAGCGCGTAGATGTCGGTGCGGTGATCGACCTTCTTGCTCTCGCACGCCTCGGGCGACATGTACTGCGGCGTGCCGAGGATGACGCCGGCCTGGGTCAGGCCCTTGACCCCGCCCTCGGCCAGCACCTTGGCCAGCCCGAAGTCGAGCAGCTTGACGAAGTCGGGATCGCCCGACTTCTTGCACAGCATCACGTTGTCGGGCTTGAGGTCGCGATGGATGATCCCGGCGGCGTGGGCCGCGCCGAGCCCGTCGGCGATCTGGGCGGCGATGTGCATCGCCCGGCCGAGGTCGAGCACGCGCTCGCGCTCCATCACCTGGGCCAGGGTCTGGCCGTCGACCAGCTCCATCACGAAGAAGTGGTCGCCCTCGTTGGACTGGCCGTAGTCGTGGACCTCGACGATGTGCTCGTTGCCGATGCTCGCGACCGCGCGCGCCTCCTGGTAGAAGCGGCCGATCACCTCGCGGCTGGTCGCGAGGTCGCGGTGGATGACCTTGATCGCGACCTTCTTGCCGATCGCTGCGTGCTCGGCGAGATAGACCGCGCCCATGCCGCCCGAGCCGATGCGGGACAGGATCCGGTAGTTGCCGATCGGCTGTCCTTCGACGAGCGCCACGTGGGCGCAGTGTCCCGTGCTGACCCCAGCCGGTCAAGCGGAGGTCGGGTGTCAGGTGCCGGCGCAGAACGCGGCGTAGTCGACCAGCGGGATGGTCGCGGGGTCGACGCCGTCGCCGCAGGTCGGGCAGCGCGGATCGCGGCGCAGGGTGAGTTCACGGAACTTCGAGCGCACCGCGTCCCAGACCAGCAGGCGGCCGGCGATGGTCGGCAGGCCGAGCAGCAGCTTGAGCGCCTCGGTGGCTTGCAGCACGCCCATCACGCCGGGCAGCACGCCGAGCACGCCGGCCTCCTGGCACGACGGCGCCGCGCCCGGCGGCGGTGGCTCGGGGAACAGGCAGCGGTAGCAGGGCCGGCCGCCAGCCGGAAACACGGTGAGCTGGCCCTCGAACCGGAACACCGACGCGTGGACAACCGGCTTGCCCAGGCGCAAGGCGACGTCGTTGACCAGGTAGCGGGTGGCGAAGTTGTCGGCGCCATCGATGACGACGTCGTAGCCGGCCAGGAGCTCGAGCGCATTGTCGGCGGTGAGCCGGGTCCGGTGGCCGGCCACGCGGACATCGGGGTTGAGGCCGGACAGGGTGCGGGCCGCGCTGTCGACCTTGGCCACGCCGATGCGATCGGTGGCGTGGACCACCTGGCGCTGCAGGTTCGACGCATCGACCACGTCGTCGTCGACCAGGCCGAGGGTGCCGACCCCGGCCGCGGCCAGGTACAGGCTGGCCGGCGAGCCGAGGCCACCGGCGCCGATGCACACCACCTTGCTGGCCAGCAGCGTGCGCTGGCCGGCCTCGCCGACCTCGGGCAACAGGATGTGGCGCGAGTAACGGGCGCGCTGAGCCGCGGTCAGGCCGCCCGTGTCGAGCGCGTGGCCGCCGGCGATCCACGCCGTCATGCCGCCGGCCAGCGACTGGACGTCGCCGTAGCCGAGTTCGGCCAGGGTGCGCGCCGCCAGCAGCGAGCGGGTGCCGGACGCGCACACCATCACGATCGCCCGCGCGCGCTCGGGCACCGCCGCCTCGATCCGCTGCTCGAGCCGGCCGCGTGGGATGGTCAGCGCCCCCGGGATCACGCCGGCCGTGGTCTCGTCGGGATCGCGGACGTCGACGACGACCGGGGCCGCCCCCGCCGCAGCCAGCGCGCCGGCCAGCGCGCCGACGTCGATCTCGCGCACCGCCGCCCGGATCCGTTGCAGGTGTTCGTCGAACGACGTCACTGCGCCAGCCTACCGGACGGCGCGGGCGCTGTCCGGTTGCCAACGTCGCTCCGGGTAGGTAGCTTGGAGGTACGTCGGCCTTGAACCGGCGAGGAGAGACCCGATGTCCAGCCTGTTCCGCGAGACCCCGTCCACCACCACCCAGCCCCCGCCACCGGCTCCCGACGAGCCCGTCGCGCTCGACACCCTGGTCGGCCTGACGCCGCTGGCGGCCGCCAAGGTCAGCGAAATCCGCGAGCAGGAGGCGATCGAGGCCGAGATGGGCCTGCGCCTGCGCGTGGTCGGCGGCGGCTGCGCCGGCTTCTCCTACGATCTCTACTTCGACGCGCCCACCGAGGTCGATCAGCAGTTCAACGTCGCCGGCGTCCGCGTCGTCGTCGACGAGATGAGCCTCATGTACCTGGTCGGCACCCAGATCGACTACGTCGAGGGCCTGCAGGGCGCCGGCTTCAAGTTCCAGAATCCCAACGTCAAGACCACCTGCGGCTGCGGCTCGTCCTTCAGCGTCTGAGCTGGGAATCGTTGATCGACATCGGCCACCTGCTGGCGCGCGAGCTCGGCACCGACCGGGTGCTGACCCGGGACGACGAGCGGCTGGCCGACTACGGCAAGGACGAGAG
This sequence comes from Myxococcales bacterium, assembly GCA_043775605.1. GTDB lineage: Bacteria > Myxococcota_A > Polyangia > Haliangiales > Haliangiaceae > UBA2376. The sequence goes on along the minus strand of JAYVSF010000628.1, from coordinate 1,046 downwards.
CCCGCTCGGGCCGTTCCCAGCCGACGCCGCGGCCCTGTGCCAGTCGGCGGCCGAGGTCGCCGCGGTGCTGCGGCTGTGCGCCGAGCACCGGATCCCGGTGACCCCGCGCGGCGCCGGTAGCGGCCTGACCGGCGGCTGCCTGCCGATCCGCGGCGGCGTCGTGCTGTCGGTCGAGAAGATGACCGCGATCAAGGAGATCTCCGTCGACGATCTGGTGTGCGTGGTCGAGCCCGGGGTCATCACCGGCGAGCTGCAGGCCGCGGTCGAGGACCAGGGCCTGTTCTATCCGCCCGACCCGGCCAGCCTCGAATACTGCTCGATCGGCGGCAACGCCGCCAACAACGCCGGCGGTCCGCGGGCCTTCAAGTACGGCGTGACCCGCGAGTACGTGCTCGGCCTCGAGGTCGCGCTGATGGGCGGCGAGCGGCTCAGGGTCGGCCGGCGCACCACCAAGGGCGTCACCGGCTACGATCTGGTCGCTGGCTTCGTCGGCAGCGAGGGAACGTTCGGCGTGATCACCGAGCTGACCTTGCGGCTGGTGCCGAAGCCGCCGGCGGTGGCGACCCTGCTCGGCGTGTTCCGCGACGTCGCCAGCGCCAGCGCCGCGATCACCGGGCTCATCGGGCGCGGCATTCGCCCGCGGGTGCTCGAGTTCGCCGACAAGACCTCGGTCGATCACGTCCGCCCGCGGTCGCGCTACAAGTTCCCGGCCGACGCCGGCGCGATCGTGCTGACCGAGGTCGACGGCGATCCCGAGTCGCTCGACCTGCAGCTCGAGCGGATCGGCGAGGACTGCGAGCGGGCCGGCGCGCTCGACGTGTTCGCCGCCAGCGACCCGGCCGAGCGCCGCGCGCTGTGGGAGGCCCGCCGGTCGATCTCGCCGTCGCTCAAGGAGGCCCACGCCATCAAGGTCGGCGAGGACGTGTGCGTGCCGCGCAGCCAGATCGGGCCGATGCTGGGCCGGATCGATCGAATCAGCGCCGACATCGGCCTGCCGATCGCGGTATTCGGCCACGCCGGCGACGGCAACCTGCACGTCAACGTGC
>JAYVSF010000627.1:0-36195 GCA_043775605.1 Myxococcales bacterium | reverse complement strand
GCATCGTCTACGTCTCCTCGCGCACCGACCCCCGGGTCCACCTGGTGACGGTGGCGCGGCCGGCGGGCCAGCAGGCGTTCATGGTCCCGTCGAGCTACTTCTTGCTCAACGCGGTCGGCGGCGGCTCGGCCGGCGACTCCGGCGACTCCCGCGCGATCGCGTTCGGCGCCGGCGGCGATCGCGGCTACCTGGTCGTACGCAACCCGCCGTCGGTCCAGCTGTACGACACCAGCCTCGACGCCCAGGGCCAGCCCCGGAACCAGCTCATCGCCGCCACCGACGTCTGCCGCCAGGCCTCGACCCTCACGGTCGGCGATCTCGGCGGGGTCATCGGCGAGCGGGCCTTCGTCACCTGCTTCCAGAGCGGCGAGCTCTACATCCTCGACGGGCGCCACGGCCTGCGGGTCGACGGCGTGGCCACGGTCGGTCGCGGCCCGTACGGGATGGCGCTGGCCGCCGAGCAGAAGCTCTTGTTCGTCTCCAACTTCCTCGAGGACAGCGTGGCCGTGGTCGACCTCGACCCGACCTCGCCGGCCGCGAACCGCGTGATCCTGCGCATCGGAGTCCGGCCATGATTCAGCGCCAGACCCGGCGTGTCCTCGTGGTCCTCGGGGGCCTGACCGTCCTCGGGACCGCCGGTTCGTGCGCCACCCAGGGTGACGCCAACCCCAACCTCCAGTCGCTCGACCGGCCGACCGATGTCGCGTTCGGCTGCTACGGCCGGATGCGCGTCACCGACGGCGCGCCCGCCAGCGTCGATCAGCCGATCGTGTTCACGCCGATGCCGCTGCGCGATTGCCACATCCGGTCGCTCCTGCCCGGCGTCGCGCCCAACCCGCTGCCGCCCGACTACCGGCCCGACGACGTCCCGGCCGGCCAGCAGGACCTCGCCGGCCAGGTGCCCAAGCTGTCGTCGGCCACGCCGTCCTGGTACGCGTTCGTCCTGCAGTCGGTATCGGGCACCGTCGCGGTGGCCCAGGCCGCGGTCAAGAAGCCGACCGAGGGCTATCTCCAGGGCGAGATCACCATCCAGGACGCCACGCCGCTGACCCCGGGCAAGAACAGCCTGTCGGTCGGCAGCCTGCCGATCGCGATCGCCGGCGATGCCGCCGGCTGTCACATGATCACCGCCAACGCCGGCAGCTGCGATCTGTCGATCATCGACGTCGACCGCGCGATCAGCCGCTCGGCGGAGCCCACCGTGCGACGGCAGGCGGTGGCGACCCCGAGCGGGACCGCGGTCCTGGCCCGGCCGGCCGCGATGATCGCGTCCGACGACGATCGGTCGATCGGGCGGGCCTGCCCGGCCGAGCCCGAGGGCCTGATCTACGTCGCCTACCCGGACTGCCACGCCATCGCGGTCATCGAGGCCGGCACCGGCACGGTCACCGCCTCGATCCGGTTCGCGGCCGACGGCACCGCCTCGCTCGGCGACGGCGAGCTGGCGTGCGCGGCCGAGTGCGACGGCGCCCCCGTGACCGAGGGCGCGCGGCCGGTCACCCTCGACGTCGTCCGCGACGACGCGGTCGATCACATCCGGCTGGCGATCGGCCTCGACAACCGGCCGGTGATCACCGTGGTCGACCTCGACCCGGCCTGGTTGCCGCAGTCGATCGAGCAGGTCGAGCTGTCGGGTGACGTCGGCGTGCTCGACGTCTCGATCTCGCCGCAGATCGGCGTCGGCGGCCGCGGCCCCGACGACAACCTGGGCAACACCGATCAGGCCCAGTTCGTCTACGCGGTCGCCACCGACGGCAGCGTGCGGGTGGCCGAGGTCTTCGACAACGACATCGAGTGCGACACCCAGGCCGATCCCCGGTTCCTGCTCGACGTCGCCGACGCCTCGCAGTTCACTTGCATCCCGGTCGGGCTGCCGGGCTCGCCGCCGCGCCGGGCCCTGGCCGACGGCCCCGGCATCCGGGTCCCCGGCGACGCGGTGCCGGTGTCGGTCACGATCGTACGATCCCAGCTCGACCAGAGCGGCGATTCGCCGGCGGTCAATCCGACCACGCTGATCGGCACGTTCGCGTACATCGGCCTCTCGAGCGGGGTGGTCGCGATCGCCAACGTCGACGACGACAACTACGACGACGTCCAGCTCACCGCCCACGATCCGCTCGCGGCCCAGCTGCCGTTGGCCATGCCTCACCAGCTCCGCGACAGCTTCGCCAACCGCGTGGCACGCACCGACTCCACCGTGAACGGTGTCACCCGGCCGGTGTGCAAGACCAACGGCATCGCCGCCAACGCCGGCGGTCCGCGCGCCGCCGACGCGCCGGTCCAGGTCGTCCGCTCCAGCGGGATCGCCGCCGCCAAGGCCGCGTCGCTGCCGTTCCTGCGCCAACTCGACTGCGACGGCGCCGACGGCCGCGCGCCGGTGTCGGAGGTCAGCATGAACGCGCCGGTCGGCGTCCGGCTCGACACCTTCCCCGACTGGCGCGGGCTCGCGTTCGACGAGACCTGGAGCTTGACCTGGGAGGGCTCGCTGTCCAACGACGCGGTCGACACCGCGATCGACGGCCCGGCGGTGCGCTCGGGCTACGTCGAGGTCGCCGGCGGCGGCATCAAGGTCCACGACGCGGCCCGGCCGTTCTGCGCCATCGGCGTCGAGGATCGCGACACCGTGCTGATGCGCGGCTGCGATCCCAGCCGTGGCGATGGCCAGTGCGGCCCCGGCCAGACCTGTTACGTCCACCCCGACTCGACCCAGGCCTCGGGCGCCTGCCTGCCCAAGGACAAGCTGACCGAGCTGGTCGGCCCGTGCCGCGACTTTCTGATCTCGTCCCGGCGGTTCTCGATCAAGCGCGCGTTCGCCGGCGACCTCGAGCTGACCGAGCGGCGCCGGGTGCTGCGGACCACGCCGCTCGCCGGCTGCGCGTCGAACGATCAGTGCCAGACCCTCGCGACCTACGACGACCGCCTGCGCTCGGCGCAGGATCCGGTCGACGACACCACGCCGGCGTCGACCCGGACCTTCTCGTGCGAGGTCGATCCGACCCGACCGCTGTTCGGCGGCCAGGCGCTCAAGCGCTGCGTCCAGACCTGCACCGCGTCGAGCCAGTGCGGGCCGGGCGGAATGTGCTCGGGCAACTACTGCATCGAGGCGCCGGTGCCACCGCCGGCGTGCGTGGTCGGGCTGCAGCGCTACGAGCTCCAGGCCTCCGACGCGTTCGTCGTGCTCGGCAGCCAGACCGGCTACCTGACGTCGATGATGGAGGAGCCCGTGACCGGGCGCTGCGTGAAGGATCCGGCCGCCAACCCGCTGCTGGTCGGGCGGGTGCCGCTGACCGCACCGCCGTGTGGCGTCGACACCGTGTCCGACGTGACCCCCAACCCGTGCACGATCGAGGTCGCGCAGGCCGACGAGCGCCCGGTCTACGCGGCCGGGACCTGCACCCGGACCGACACCACGGTCGAGGTCCGGACCGCGACGGCGATCCGGCTGCGCAACCCGGCGATGACCCTCAACATCGTCGATCCGACCTATCCCGGCGACGCCCGCTGCATCGACGATCGCGGCGGCAGCCTGACCGGCGTGCCGACGATCTTTCCCGGCTACCAGATCCGGTTCCACCAGGTCGCCGGGTTCTCGACGATGGCCGTGAACGGGGTCCGGGCCGCGTACCTGTCCCGGCTGGTGCGTGGTCCTGACCGCGCCATCTGGGTCGTCGACGAGGGCGACATCTCGACCATCAACCTGAACGCCCGCGGCGGGGTGTTCCGGTTCGGCTCCGACCCGCTCGGCGCCGGCGTCGTGCTCCGCTGACTTCGCCTTGGGGCCGGCGGATTCTTGCCCCGAGACCGGGGGCGTGCGGTTTCTTGCCCCGAGGCCCGGGCTGCGCCAACGTCCTGGCATGGCCCTGCGCACCGCCGACCCCGAGCTCTACAAGGACAAGATCGAGGTCAGCCTCGACGGCCGCCAGATCTTCTATCTGTTCTTCGGCGGGGCCGTGGTGGCCTGCATGGTGTTCGTCCTCGGGGTCATGGTCGGCCGTCGGCTCGAGGCCCGGGGCCATGTCGATCGCGCGGCGGCGACCAGCGCGACCCGCGATCCGCTGGCGGCGCTCGATCAGCTCGCGGCCGGGCGCGGCGATCTGACCTTCCCGCAGACCCTGTCGAGCCCGCGCGGCGCCGCCGCCGAGGTCGATCGCGCGATCGCCGCGATGGGCGATAAGGGCAAGGGCGACAAGGCGGCCGCCGACAAGGGCGACAAGGCCGCGACCGACAAGGCCGACAAGGCCGCCGCCGACAAGGCTGACAAGGCCGCCGCCGACAAGGCCGACAAGGCCGCCGCGGACAAGGCTGCGTCTGACAAGGCCGCCGCCGCCGCGCGGCCGGTCGATCGCCCCGACACCGCCGGCAAGGGCAAGTTCACGCTCCAGCTCTCGGCCTTCCAGGACAAGGGCGAGGCCGAGGCCTTCCTCGGCCAGGTCAAGGGCGCGGGCTACGGCGCCTACGTCGTGGCCGCCGACGTCGACGGCGTCATGTACTACCGGGTCCGTCTCGGCACCTACGGTTCGTACGAGGACGCCGTCGCCGCCAAGGCCGAGTTCGAGAAGAAGGTCCCGAAGATCGCGTACGTCACCCGGCTGTGATCGCGGCCAACCGGCCTCGGCGCCGGTCGGGGTCATAGCGGTCTGGTACACCGGCCGCAGCCCGTGGCCCGCCAGACCCCTGCCGACACCCCGCTGATGCGGCAGTTCCTCGACGTCAAGGAGCGCTATCCCGACGCGATCGTGTTCTTCCGGCTCGGGGACTTCTACGAGATGTTCTTCGACGACGCGACCCTGGCCTCGGGGCTGCTCGAGCTGACCCTCACCACCCGCGACAAGGGCAAGCCCGACGCGGTGCCGATGTGCGGGGTGCCGCACCACGCCGCGCGCGGCTACGTCGCCCGCCTGACCGAGCTCGGCCACAAGGTCGTGATCTGCGAGCAGGTCGAGGATCCGAAGCTCGCCCGCGGCCTGGTCAAGCGCGAGGTCGTCCGCGTGGTCACGCCCGGCGTGGTGATCGACGAGGAGGCGCTCGATCCGCGGGCCGCGCGCTTCCTGGCCGCGGTGGTGCCGGCGGCCGGCGGCGGGGCAGGGGAGGTCCGGTGGGGCCTGGCCTACCTCGACGTCACCACCGGCGAGTTCCGCGCCACCGAGCTGCCGTCGACCGCCGCCGTCGTCGACGAGCTGGCCCGGGTGGCGCCGCGCGAGATCATCGCCAGCGCCGCGGTGCTGGCCGGCGAGCAGGTCACGCCGCTGCGCCGGCTGCGGACCGTGTGGACCGCGGCCGACGTCCCCGACCTCGCTGGCGCCGGCGAGCTGCTCGAGCGTGCGCTGGCCGAGCGGCTCGACCCGGCGGCCCATCCGCGGGCGGTGTGCGCGGCGGCGGCGGTGCTGGCCTACGCTCGGGCCACCCAGCCGGCCGGCGCCCTGCCGGTGTCGCGGCTCGCGCTCTACGATCCCGCCGCCGCGGTGGTCCTCGACGAGGCCGCGATCGCTAACCTCGAGCTGACCGAGACCCTGATCGGCGCGCGCCGCCAGGGCTCGCTGCTCGATCTGCTCGACGAGACCGCGACCTCGCCGGGCGCGCGCCTGCTGCGCCGCTGGCTGCTGTACCCGCTGACCGACGTCGCCGCGATCCGGCGGCGCCACGACGCGGTCGAGTGGCTGGTGGCCCGGCCCGAGCTCGGCCGCACGCTGCGCGAGCTGCTGCGGGCGATCGGCGATCTCGAGCGGCTGGCCGGCAAGGCCACCCTCGGCGTGGCCCAGCCGCGCGACCTCGGCCGCATCCGCGACGGCCTGGCCCGCTTGCCCGAGCTGATCGAGCGGGTCCGGGCCGGCGCCGGCGAGGGCGGCCTCGAGCCGGTGCCCGATGTCCTCGACATCGCGCCGGTCGCGACCGCCGAGCTGGCCGCGCTGGCGACCCGGCTCGAGGCCGCGCTGGTCGACGAGCCGCCCGGCCTGCTCAAGGACGGCGGCGTGATCCGGACCGGGCTCGACGCCACCGTCGACGAGTGCCGGCGGCTGGCCGACGGCGGCAAGGACGCGATCCTCGCGATCGAGATCCGCGAGCGCGAGCGCAGCGGCATCGGCAGCCTCAAGGTCCGCTACAACCGCGTGTTCGGCTACTACATCGAGATCTCGCGCAGCCACCTCGGCAAGGTGCCCGCCGACTATCAGCGCAAGCAGACCGTGGCCACCGGCGAGCGGTTCGTCACCGCCGAGCTGGCCGACCTCGAGGCCAAGGTGCTCGCTGCCGAGGACACCCTGGCGGTGCGCGAGGCCGAGCTGTTCCGCGGCCTGGTCGGCGAGGTCGCCGCGGTCGCCCGCGCGCTGCTCGCCGCCGGCGCCGCGATCGCCACGGTCGATGTCCTGCTCGCGCTCGCCACCGTCGCCACCAAGCGCGGCTACTGCCGGCCGACCGTCGACGACGGCGTGGTCCTCGACATCACCGACGGCCGTCACCCGGTGGTCGAGGCCGCGGTCGCCGCCGGCACCTTCGTGCCCAACGACGCCCGGCTCGACGCTGACCGCGAGCAGATCTTGCTGGTCACGGGTCCCAACATGGCCGGCAAGTCGACCTACCTGCGCCAGGTCGCGCAGCTCGTGCTGCTGGCCCAGATGGGCTCGTTCGTGCCGGCGGCGCGGGCCACGGTCGGCGTGTGCGATCGGGTCTTCACCCGGGTCGGCGCCGCCGACAACCTGGCCCGCGGCGACTCGACCTTCATGGTCGAGATGCGCGAGACCGCGGCGATCCTCGGCCACGCCACCCGCCGCTCGCTGGTCATCCTCGACGAGGTCGGCCGCGGCACCTCGACCTTCGACGGCGTGTCGATCGCGTGGGCGGTGGTCGAGTACCTGCACGACGCGATCGGCGCGCGCACCCTGTTCGCGACCCACTACCACGAGCTGACCGCGCTGGCCGAGAGCCGGCCGCGGCTGCGCAACGTCTCGGCCCAGGTCCGCGAGCACAAGGGCGAGGTCGTGTTCCTGCGCCGGATCGCGGCGGGCGGGGCCAGCCGCAGCTACGGCATCGACGTCGCCCGCCTGGCCGGGCTGCCGCGCTCGGTGATCGCCCGCGCCCGCCAGGTCCTCGGCCGGCTCGAGAACGGCAACAGCCTGGGCGGCTCGGCCCAGCTCTCGCTGTTGCCGATGGCCAGCCCGGCGCCGCCGGCCCCGACCGACGTCGCAGGCCCGGCGGTGCTGGCCCGCCTGCGCGAGCTCGATCCCGATCGCATGACCCCGCTCGAGGCCCTGACCGCCCTCGCCGCGCTGCGAGCGCTGCTCACGTGAGTGGGGCGCGATCGACGAGCCAGGGTCGGCCGGATCGCGTACATTGAGATCGTGACCGCGACCGCGAGCGACGACGCCGTCGACCGGGCCCGGGCCGAGGCCGATATCCACGGCCAGGTCACCGCCGGCCGGAGCGACGACGCCACCACGGCGACCCTCGAGCTGTACGGCGCCGAGGTCTACGGCTTCCTCCACGCCCTCGCCCACGACGAGGATCTGGCCAGCGAGGCGTTCTCGCGCTGGAGCGAGGACGTCTGGCGCGGGCTGGCCGCGTTCCGCTGGGACGCCAGCCTGCGGACCTGGGTGTACGCGCTGGCCCGCAACGCGCTCCATCGCGTGCGCCGCGATCCGCGCCGCCGACCCGACCGCAACCTGGCGCTGTCAGCCCACAGCGCGGTCGCCCACCTGGTTGATCGCGTGCGCACCCAGACCGTGCCGTTCCTCCGGACCGAGGTGAAGGACGAGCTGCGCGCCCTGCGCGAAGCGCTCGATCCCGACGATCACGCGCTCCTGGTCCTGCGGCTCGATCGCAAGATGGCGTGGAAGGACATCGCCCGGGCCCTGGCCGAGGGCACCGACGGCGAGGCCGCCGATGGCGACCTCGAGCGCCGCGCCGCGGCGCTGCGCAAAAGGTTCGAGCGGGCCAAGGATCAACTCCGAACCCTGGCGACCGAGCGCGGCCTCCTCGGCTAGCCTGGCGACCGCGGCGGTGCTCGCGGAGGTCCAGGGCGACCGTCCTCGCGTGCTACGATCATCGCGTGTCCCGAGTCGCTGTTCGCTCACAACTCACCGCTGCCGAGTACCTGGCCTGGGAACGCGCGCAGGAGCTCAAGCACGAGTTCTTCCACGGCCAGGTCTTCGCGATGTCGGGGGGCAGCTACCGACACAACGCGCTCGGGTCGCGGATGGCTCGGGCGCTCGGCCTCGGGCTCGAACCGCGAGGCTGCTTCGTCCTGTCATCGGATCAACGCGTCGGCCTTTGGAACGACGAGCGCTACGTCTACCCGGACGCCACGGTGGTGTGTGGGGCGACCGCATCGCAGGACGGGACGACCGACGTCCTCGTGAACCCGACGATCCTCGTCGAGGTCCTGTCGAAGTCGACCGAGCAGTACGACCGCGGCGAGAAGTGGGAGGGGTATCAGCGGATCGCCTCGCTCACCGATTACCTGCTGGTCTCCCAGGCGAAGGTCACGATCGAGCAGTATCGCCGCCGCGAGGGCAATCACTGGGACTACTACGCGTACGGACCCGGCGAGCGTGTGGTGCTGACCAACGGCGCCGAACTCGACATCGACGCGATCTTCGACGGCATGTTCGCGCTCGCGAGCGACTGACGACGCCGAGCCCGACTCCGAGCCCGAGCCCGACTCCGAGCCCGAATCCGAACCCGAGCCCGACTCCGAATCCGAACCCGAGCCCGAATCCGAACCCGAGCCCGAATCCGAACCCGAGCCCGAATCCGAGCCCGAGCCCGAGGTTTGGGGGCGGCGCCCCCCCGATTCGCGGTGCGTGGGGGGCCTGAGCCTCGCCCGATGGTGTCAGCCACCTCCGTAACTGCGCAAGATGTAAGCCATTGGAGCCTGGCTCGGGCTTTGCTCAATGCGAGGACCTGCACATGAGGAGGCTCTCCGTGAACCGCACCAAGCTCGGACTCGCGCTCACCCTGGCGCTCTCCGCCACCGCCTGCGGCGGCAGCGACCCCGGCCCGCTCGACGGCGTCGACTCGCTCGTCTTCCTGCAGCGGGCGTCGCGCAACTCGACCGGCGACATCTTCCAGTACACCTCGTACAAGCCGGGGGCCAAGCTGGTGAAGCTGTCGCCGCCGACCGCCGACGGCGTGCTGACCGAGCTGTGCTGCTCGAACGCCGGCTCCGAGTTCGCCGACATCGACATCGCCAGCTACGACCTGTCGTTCGACGCCAAGGAGATCGTCTTCGCTGGCAAGCTGAACGGCAACTCGCGCTACGGCCTGTTCCTCCTCCACCTCGCCACCGGCGTGGTCGACCAGGTCCACTCCGACCCCAACAGCGACTACTTCAACCCGGTATTCCTGCCCGGCGACAAGATCCTGTTCAACACCAACAAGGTCCTCGAGCCCGGCGCCCGCCAGTTCCAGGACGAGTACGAGCGCGGCACCACCGCCCAGATGGGCGTGATGAACCGCGACGGCTCGGGCGAGGTGCTCGGCGCCCGCAACCTCTCGCACCGGGTCTCGCCGTCGCTGATGTCGAGCGGCCGCGTGATCTTCACCCAGTGGGACCACATGGGCGGCATGAACGCCGGCCACTTGCTGATGATGAACCCCGACATGACGACCGTGCGCGAGGCCTTCGGCAAGGAGGGCTCGGGCATCACCAACTCGTACCTCAAGGCCCGCGAGATCGCGCCCGGCCGCCTGATCGCGATCGGCACCTCGCGCGACCGCACGATCCAGTCGGGCGCGCTGCTCGACATCCGCCTCGGCGAGCCCTACGTCGTCGATGGCCAGGTCCGCGCCGACAAGAACATGTCGGAGGCGACCGCCAGCTACAAGCTGCTCACGCCCAACGTCCCGCTCGGCCGCGAGCCGTCCTCGATGACGGTCGGCCGCTACTACGACGCCTACCCGCTCGACGCGCGCGACAACCCGACCCTGGTCGTGTCGTGGGCCGACGGGCCGGTCGAGTCGGGCACGCTCGGCGCCGCGGGCATCAACGCCAACTTCGGCATCTACCTCTACGACTCGGTCCACCAGTTGCGCAAGCCGATCTTCGACGACCCGGCGATGTGGGACCTGGCGCCCCGGCCGCTGGTCGCGCGCGACGCTCCGCCCCAGATCGCGTCGTCGGGCAATCACCAGTTCGGTGGCGAGACCGCGCTGCTCGCGGGCACCAACGTCTACAAGTCGTCGATCGCGACCTTGACCCCGGGCTCGGTCTACGGCGTGCGCGTCACCGAGGGCTTCTCGGTCGAAGAGGGCGTGCCGCGCGACTTCGGCCTGACCGAGTTCGAGGGCGCCGCCACCCTCGGCATCGCGCCGGTCGAGGCGGATGGCTCGTTCGCGGCCCTGGTGCCGTCGTCGATCCCGGTCCGCATGCAGGCCATCGACACCTTCGGCATGGCGATCGTCAGCGAGCCGGTGTGGGTGTCGGGCGCGTCGGGCGAGTCCCGCGCCTGCGGCGGCTGCCACGAGAGCCGCACCGACGTGGTCGTGACCCAGCCCGGCCTGACCCAGGCCATCGCCCGCGGTCCGGTCCACCTGCGCAGCGACAAGACCCGCGACCAGCGGGTCAGCGCCGACTACACCATCGGCGGCACCATCGGTGTGCCGTGGGACCAGGCGCTGCAGGGTGTGTTCGATCGCAAGTGCGTGAGCTGCCACGAGGGTACGCCCGGCCTGGCCAACCCGTCGTGGACCCTGACCGACCCGGTCACCAACGAGAGCTTCACCTGGGCCTTCGACCTCCGCGGCGGTGAGGCCATCTACGGAGTCGGCGAGTTCATGTTCAGCGGCTACTCGCGCTCGCACCTGTCGCTGATGGGCCCGTCGATGCGCGACCTCGAGGACACCGGCCTCATCCTGACCGGCGACACCAAGGTCTACGTCGAGCCCGGCTCGGCCCGGTCGTCGGAGCTGCTGAAGATCCTCAACCCGCCGCAGGTGTTCCCGGCGGTCGACATGACCAGGCGGGCGTTCCCGCTCGCCGCCTACCCGGCCCACGCCCGCGCGGTCGGCCAGGAGCTGACCGCCGACGAGTACTACCTCATGGTGCTGATGGCCGACAACGGCGGTCAGTTCTACTCGCGCGAGAACGCGCCCGGTCGCAACTGATCCCGATCCCCAGGAGGAACACCATGACTACCTCGACCCGTACCTCGCACATCCTGGCGGCCGCGATCGCTGGCGTCCTCGCAGCGTCGGGCTTGGGCGCCGGCACCGCCCAGGCCGGCCGCGGCGGCTCGGCCGCTCGCATCCACGACGCCATCGCCAGCGGCTCGACCGACGCCGTCATCGCCGAGGTCGAGCGCGCCGAGCGCCTGACCTGCTCGGCCTGCGTCGAGCCCTTGATGGAGCTGCTCGACTCCCCGCGCTACGAGCTGCGCGAGGTCGCCGCCTGGTGGTTCGCCCGCCGGCCGGTGATCAAGGCCCAGCTCAGCAGCCAGGGCATGACCGCGCTCGCCGGCAGCGACTCGATCGCGGCTCGCAACGCCGCCGACATGCTGGGCGCCTTCGGCCACCCGCAGGCGGTGCCGGCGCTGGTGACCGCGGCGACCAACCGGTCGCTGACCGCGGAGGCGCGGGCCGCCGCGGTTCACGCCCTCGGCATCATCGGTCACCGCAGCGCGACCGCCGGGCTGACGACGGCGCTCGCCGACTCCGACGCGACCGTGCGCCTGGCCGCGGTCGACGCCTGGGCCGCGATCCGCGGCCAGACCGGCGCGGCGCCGTTGGTGGCGCGGCTGGCCGACGCCGACGCCTCGGTGCGGGTGCGCGCCGCCGCGGTGGTCGGCACCCTGCACGAGCGCACCGGGCTGGCGGCGCTCGAGACCGCGCTGGCCGGCGACGCCAACCCCGAGGTCCGGCGCAACGCGGCCTGGGCCCTGGGCGAGCTCGGCGACGCCTCGGCGCGGCCGGCCCTGACCGCGGCCTTGATCGACGCCTCGGGCCTGGTCCGCAAGACCGCACAGACCGCGCTGTCGCGCCTGTAGCCTGACCCACGGATCCACGGTTCTGGGTCGATCGCCGCCGGGCCATGAAGCTCGGCGGCGATTTTTCGTACCGGTCGCCCGGCGCGCACGCCACCCTGAGCCGGTCGAAGGCGAGCGCGCAGTCGAAGGGTCGGAGTAGAGTATGGCCATGCGCTCGACGACGACGATGTTGTTGGCGGCGGCGGTCGGCCTGTTGACGACGGCCTGCACCGAGCCGCCACCGGGGCGGACCTACTACGAGCGCAACATCGAGCCGATCCTGGTGCAGTCGTGCGCCGGCAACACCTCGGGTTGCCACCGGACCGCGGCCGGCGATCCGCACCAGTTCGCGGCCGGCAACTTCGACGTCACCAGCTTCGCCAACGTCCAGAAGCGTCGCGACCTGCTGGCGCCGTTCGGCAGCTACCCGGTGCCGCTGCTGCTGATCAAGGCGGTCGGCGCCCGCGCGATCCAGTTCCAGTACGGCGGCGACTTCAAGGACATCCTCGTCGATCACGTCGGCGGCAACATCATTGCGCTCGGCTCCGACGCCTACCTGACGCTGCTGTCGTGGACCGCCAACGGCGCGACCCTCAACGGCCTGCCGCCGCGGACGCCGGCCCGGGTCGGCGAGGGCGCGTGCTCGCCGTCGTTGCCGAGCGGCTTCGATCCGGCGCCGTACCTCGCCCACCCCGACTTTGCCCAGTTCAAGGACCAGGTGATGCCGGTCCTCAAGAGCTGCAACAGCGGCAACTGCCACGGCGCGCCGTCGTCGGATCTGTTCATCTCGTGCGGCGACGATCAGGCCCAGCTCGCGTTCAACTTCAGCCAGGCCTGGTCGTTCGTCGACGAGCCGCCGGCGCAGTCGCAGCTCGTGCAGGTGCCGCTGGCAGTGGCGGCCGGCGGCGTGCGCCACACCGGCGGTGATCAGTTCGCCAGCGCCGCCGACCCGCGCTACCAGGCGCTGCTGGCCTGGGCGACCAAGGTCGGACGCATCGACTTCGTCGGCGCCGGCGGCGACCCCGGCAAGCTGTTCTTCCAGGACCACGTCCAGCCGACGCTGCTGGCCCGCGGCTGCGGCTTCGCCGCCTGCCACAGCCCGATGGCGGCCAACGACTTCAAGATGCGAGCCGGCACCAACGGCTTCGTGTCGGCGGTCGCCACCGCCCGCAACTACGATCTCCTGCGCGACGAGTTCATGGCGCTCGAGGTGCCCGACGTCCGCCACGGTCGGGCCGCGGCCAAGAACCTCCTGCCTGAGGACGGCGGCATCGGCCACCGCGGCGGCCCGCTGTTCGGCAGCGCCCAGGGTTGCCCGCAGCCGTTCGATCCCATGGCCCGCGAGCCGCGGCCGTTCTGCGTGCTGCAGGAGTGGGCGCGGATCGAGCGCGGCGCGATGGTCACGCGCGGCGAGGTCGCGGCCATGGCCAGCGGCGACACCGTGCCGCTCATCTACGTCCAGCGACCGGCCAACCAGCTGGCCGGTCCGCTCGAGTTCGACACCTATCAGGCCGGCGCCGACCTGCGGGTCGCCGACGCCAGCCTCGGCGACCAGGGCGCGGTCACCGGGGTCGGGGCCAGCCGCTCGCTGCTCGGCGGCTGCGGCGTCAACCCGGCCGACGTCGATGTCCGGGGGCCGGACGTTCGCCACGATGGCACCTCGATCGCGTTCGCGATGCGGACCTCCGCCAGCGACCCCCTGGGCCTGTGGCTGGTCAACGTCGACGGCACCGGCTGCCGCCGGCTGACCCCGGCCGAGCCCGATCGCAACGGCCTCAAGATTCACAACTTCGATCCGGCGTGGTCGCCCGACGGCACCTGGTTGGTCTACGCCTCGACCCGGGGCGGCGCCAACGGCCCGAGCCGGTCGCGCAAGCGGTTCCTGCCGCAGTCCGACCTCTGGCGGATCAAGCCCGACGGCAGCGGCGACGAGCAGCTGACCTACCTGACCAACTCCGAGATCAGCCCGGCGATGATGCGCGACGGCCGCATCACCATGACCACCGAGAAGGTGTCGGACGGCTTCTACCAGCTCTCGGGCCGGCGGCTGAACTGGGATCGCACCGACTACCACCCGCTCCTGGCCCAGCGTGCGGTGTCACCGTACGCCGACCCCGCCGACCTCACGGTCACCGCGCCGTCGGTGGGCTACGGCCAGGCCACCGAGATCCGCGAGGACTCCAACGGCAGCTTCCTGGTGGTGTTCTCGGACCCGGGGGCCAAGGGCGGCGCCGGCACCCTGGCGACCTTCAACCGCAGCGTCGGCCCGTTCGAGGCCGGTCGCAACGACGACGCGTATCTCAGGTCGGTGCGCATCCTCGATCCCGCGGCCACCGGCCGGCCGGGCGCGCCGACCAACGGTGCGTATCGCAGCCCGGCGCCGATGCCCGACGGCCGCATCCTGGTCTCGTACGCCGCGGTCACCGGCGACCTCGGCACCGTCGCCAGCCTCGACTGGGATCTGGTCGCGATCGATCCGATTACCGGCACCCGCACGCCGCTCATCGCCGACCCCGGCGCCCAGGTCGAGGGCGTGTTCGCGATCAAGTTTCGAGCGCGCACGCCGTACCTCAACCGTCGCCAGCTGGTGTTCGGCGGCGCGATCGATCCGGCGGTGACCGGCGCCGGCCGCGCGATCGTCACCATCCCCGACGCGCCGATGATCTTCACGATGCTGACCGGCAACCTGCGGCGCGGCCGCCCGGTCGACGCCTTCCGCCGCGCGACCCAGCTCGCGGTCTACTACGAGGTGCCGACGCCGAACGGCGTCACCACCGGCAACACCGCCAGCGGCGTGTTCCAGCAGCGGGTCCTGCTCGGCCGGGCGCCGCTGCGCGCCGATGGCTCGACCCGGGTCAACGTCCCCGGCGGGGCGGGGGCGGTGCTCGCGCTCGAGGACGACGCCGGCAACACGGTGGTGACGATGACCGAGGAGCACCAGCTCGCGCCCGGCGAGCAGATCAGCCTCGGCATCCGCGCCCCGCTGTTCGACGCGGTGTGCGGCGGCTGCCACGGCTCGATCAGCGGCAGCGAGCTCGACGTCGCGGTCAGCCCGGATGCGCTCACCGGGGCGTCGGTGTCGCTGTCGCGGACCGCCGAGCCGGTCCGCATCGGCCCCTGACCGCGGGGCCGGCGCGGCGGGATCACAGCGTCGGTTCGGCGCTGGCCGGCAGCACGATCGCGTCGCCGGCCGGGAAGCTCTCGCTGACGATCAGGCCGCGGCGATCGGTGTAGCTGGCCCAGGCGTAGCCGTCGGCGCCGATCGCGAGGTAGGGCTCCTCGCGGACTGGCGCATCGTCGACCGCGGGGTCGACGACCTGGAACACCCGCCACTCGTCGCGGGCCGGCGGCGCGGTCAGGGCCGCGGTCGCGGCGTCGTGCACCGTCGTCGCGCGATCGCGGACGGCGGCCAGCACAGCGGCGGTCACCGCGGCGGTCGGCGCCGGCAAGCGTCGCAGCGTCGCCACCGCGGCGGTCCGCACCAGCGGGCTGGAATCGTCGGTGCTGAGCCCGATCAGCGCGGTCACGGTCTCGGGCTTCGGCGCGTGACCGGCCACCGTCAGCGCGGCCAGCGCGGCGCACGCGTTGGTCCGGACCAGCGGCGAGCGATGGAACAGGTTCTGGCCCAGCTCGTCGCCGGCGTCGATCACCGTCAACCGGCCGAGGGCCGCGGTCGCGTCGATCGCGGTGGCCCACGCGCCGCGGCGAGCCAGCCGGCGCAGCACGCCGCCCGCGGCGGTCCCGATCGCCGCGCGCTGGTCGGCGGCGGCGCCGAGATCGGCGAGCGCCCAGGCCGCGGTCGCCGCCACCCGGTCGTCCTTGCTGTCCGCGGCCGCGAGCAAGGCCGGCAGCGCGGCCGGGTCACCCAGCTCACCGAGCGCCCACACCGCGGCTCGCTGGCGATCGGGGGTGCCACCGTCGACCAGCGCGATCAAGCCCGGCACCGCCGCGCGATCGCCCTGGGCCGCCAGCGCGCCGATCGCGGCCAGCGCCTCGAGCGGGCTGGCGTCGCGGGCGAGGGCCTCGAGGGTGACCCTGGCCTTGGGCTCGGCCCGGCCGCGCAGCGCCGCGCCCCAGGCCCGGATCGCGTCGGTCCGGCTGGCGCCGTGCAGCTCGCCGACCACCGTCCCGAGCTGGGCAGCCAGGCCGTCGCCGTCGAGCAGGCTCAGCGCGTCGGCCGCGGCGGTGCCGAGGTTCGGCGGGCCGTCGCGCACGATCGCGATCAGGCCGGCCGCGGCGGCACCGTCGCCGATCGCCCCGAGCGCGTCGATCGCGGCCCGGCGCAGTCGCTCGGGCTGGCTGGGGCCGATCATCGCCACCAGCGCCGCCACCGCGGTCCTGGCCCGGATCTGGCCGAGGTACTCGGCGGCAAGGACCCGCAGCTCCTCGTCGTCGTCGGTCAGCCGCTCGGTCAGCGCGTCAGCCGCGCGCGGATCGTGGCCGAGCAGCGGGCCGAGCGCGGTCATCGCCGCGCGCCGGACCCCGGGCTCGCCGGTCGCGACCAGCCGCAGCACCGGCACCAGCGCGCGCGGATCGCCGGTGCGAGCGAGGGCCGCGATCGTGGTCGCCACCGCGACCCGGCCGCGCTCGAGCTCGTCGATCAGCGCGGCGGTGGCCCGGGCGTCGCCGACCTCGGCCAGCAACTCGACCACGGTGCGGGCGTCGCCGGCCTGCCGGCCCTCGAGCGCGTCGATCAGCACCGGGACCGCCGCCGAGCCGGTCAGGCGCAGCCCCTCGATCGCGCCCGGCCGGGCGCTGGGATCATCGGTGGCGGCGACCAGGGCCCGCAGCGCGACCGGCGCGACCGTGGCGTCGCCGGCCCGCGCGATCTGGCCGAGCGCGACCGCGGCCCGGCGCGCGTGCTCGCCGGTGCGGCCGACCAGATCGATGAGATCGTCGACCGCGTCGGCCGCCGCCAGATCGCCGAGCGCGGTGATCGCGACCGCCTTGACCTCTGGCTGGGGCGCGTCGAGCAGCCGCTGCACCGCCGGGATGGCCGCCGGATCGCCGAGCTTGCCAACGGCGACCACCGCCGCCTTCTGGACCTCGGTCGCGCTGTCGCCAAACAGGGCGACCAGGGCGACCACCGCACGGCGATCGCCGATCGCCTGCAGCTTCTCGATCGCCGCCCGCTTGACGTCGGCCTTGTCGTCGGCGAGGCGCGCGATCAGCGGCACCACCACCGAGCGGTCGCCGCGCTGGCCGATCGCGCCGAGCGCCGCCACCGCCTTGGCCCGGACCGCGTGGTCAGGGTCACCGAGCGAGCGGATTAACGCCGCCACCGCCGGCGGGCTGCCGAGCTGGCCGAGCGCCTCCGCCGCGGTCAGCTTGATCCGCGGATCGTTGTCGCCGAGCCACGTGATCAGGACCGGCACCGCCTCCATCACGCCGCCGGCGCCGAGGGCCCGGGCCGCCGCCCGCCGGACCTCGTCGTCGTCGTCCTGCAACAGCGGCAGCAGGATCGACTTGGTCAGGCTGGGGTCGTAGGCGCGCAGCGCGTTGACCGCGGCGACCCGGGTGTCGGGATCGTCGGCGGTGAGGGCCCGGGCGTCGGCGTCGATGCGCCCCGACCAGTCGAAGCCCCACTCGCCGGCGTGGGCGCGGGCCGGGGCCGCCAGCGCGAGGCCGAGGCTCAGGCAGGAGCCGAGCAGGAGTCGCGCGGGTCGCATCGCGGTGAGTATACGTCCAGGGGCCGGTCCGTGCCTGCGTGGGCGTGCCCGAGGGGGGGCGACGGGTCAGGCGTCGTCGTGGGTCGAGGCCCACGCCGAGATCAGCTCGAAGTTGTCGACGATGCGCGAGTGGTAATGGCCCCAGACGTTGGAGATCATCACCATCGAGCCCTGCGAGAGCTGCGGGGTCAGGTACATCGCGTAATACGACGCGCCGGTGCCGTCCTCGACGTCGCCGACCTGATCGAGCGGCCGGCCGCTGACCGGACAGAACAGCTCGCACACGGTGCCGGCCGGGAGGTCGATGAAGCCCTGCTTGCGGACATCACCGTGGATCGGCGACAGGTGAACCAGGCCCTCGCGGTCGCCGGCCTTGAGCTTGAGCGTGACCGCCGGGTGGCCATCGAAGCTCACGTCCGAGATGCCCACCAGGTTGTCGCCGGCCGGGCCGTAGGCCTGGGTCACCACCACCACGACGTCGAGGTCCTCGACCGCGCCCGAGACCCCGACGTTGGCCTCACCCACCGCCCTGTGCTTGCCGGTGACGTGGAGGTTCTTGCGGTCGATCGGGTCGCTCATGCTGGAGTGAGGTCGCCACGGCTGGCCGGTGGGCGCAAGGCCCGGGGCCCGCCATCCTCCACCCCGGGGCGCGCGGGTCCGATGCGCGGCGCGCCGACCGAGGCATCGCAGTTACTTGCCGCACTGGCGGTCGGGCAGGGACCTTGCATAATGGGGATTCGCCCATGCCCATCGCTCTCTGGCCCGCCTCCGCGCGCGCTGCCCTCGCGACCGCCGCCGTGGTCGCGGCCGTGGCGGTGGGCGGCGTCGGTCAGGCCGAGGCTGGGCGAGTGGTCGTGCTGAGCGTGAGCGGCGAGGGCGGAGCCGAGTACGAGGACCTCCTGGTCGACGCGCTCACCGACGACCACAGCGTGATCGACTCGCGCGCGTTCGAGGCCGCCGCCCGGCGCGCCGGCATCGAGGGCTACGACTCCGACTCGCTCGGTCAGGTCGCGCGCGATCTCGACGCCGATGTGGTCCTCGACGCGCTCATCGCCAAGGATCGCCGGGCCAACGTGCTCACCGTCCGGATCCGCGATCGCGAGGGCCGGCTATGGCGGCGGATGACGGTCACCATCGCCGCGCGCCGCCTGGGCCGGGGCGGCATCCGGGCGCTACGTGAGCGGCTGCTGGCCGAGATCGACGCGCTCATCGCCGAGGAGGGTAAGCGCGTCGACCGCAGCCCGCGGCCCGGTCGCGACAGCGCACGCCCCACCGATCGCGACCGCCCCGCGCCCCGTGATCGCGACCCGGGCACCCGCGGCGATCGCCGCGACCGCGTCGCCGCCCGTGATCCCGCGGACGATCGCGCGCTCGACGCCGAGAACCCCCTCGACCGCGAGGCCGGCGACCGCGACCGCAATGACGGCGATCGCGGCGACGAGGACGCCGCCGCCACCGAGGCCCGGATCCGCGCGCACCGCGGCGGGCCGCTCGATCCTCGACGGACGCCGCTGACCGTCGACCTCGGCCCGGCGGCGATGAGCCGCAACCTCACCTTCAACGCCCGCGCCTTCGACCAGGCGCCGCGCGGCTACCACGGCGCATTCGTGCCCGCGGCCCGGGTGTCGGGCGAGCTGTACCCGATCGGCTTCGCCAACCGCACCAGCCCGGCGGCCGGCATCGGCTTCTACGGCGACTACGCCCGGGTGTTGAAGCTCACCACCCGCAGCACCGAGGCCGCGACCGTCGCGCTGCCGACCCAGCAGGTCCGCTGGGAGGTCGGCCTGCGCTTCCGCTACGTGTTCGGGCACCGGCCGATCCTGCCGTCGGTGGTGGTGTCGGTCGGCTACGGCCGGCGCGCGTTCACCGTCGACCGCACGCCGCTGTCCGGCCAGCCCCTCGACCTCCCCGACGTCGACTACGAGGTGATCACGCCGGGCCTGGGCTTGCGGGTCCCGCTCGGCACCGCCCGGCTCGCGCTCCTCGTCGCCGGTCGCTTTCTCGCGGTGCGCAGCGCCGGCCCGATCCAGAGCCCCAACGAGTACGGCGCGGCCACGCTCACCGGGTTCGACGCCGAGGCCGGCTTCGATGTCACGATCACACGCCAGGTCGTGCTCAAGGCCCGCGGTGAGCTGTCGCAGCTCGGCTACGACTTCACCGGCAACGGCGCCCAGACCCGCAACCGCGACATGCAGCCGTCCAGCCAGGATGTCGCCGGGGCCGCGGACCAGTGGGTGTCGGCGTCGGCCTCGGTCGGCTTCACGTTCTGATCCCACGGAACGGCCCACGCGATCTCGCGGGTGGTCGCGGTGCGCGCTTCGCCGGCGGTGGTACGTTCCGGCGGCCGTGACCCGAACCACCGACGTCCCGTCGCACCTCCGCCCCAGCGATGTCTTCGCGCCCCGCCACCTCGGCCCGCGTGACCACGACGTCTTCGCCATGCTGGCGACCCTCGGTCACGCCAGCCTCGACGAGCTGATCGCCGCGACCGTGCCGGCCAGCATCCGGCTCGGGCGCGCCCTCGACCTCGGGCCGCCGCTCGCCGAGCACGAGCTGATCGAGGAGCTGCGGACGCTGGCTGGCGACAACCAGGTGCTGCGCTCGTTCATCGGCCAGGGCTACTACGACTGCATCACGCCGCCGGTGATCCAGCGCAACGTCCTCGAGAACCCGGGCTGGTACACGGCCTACACGCCGTACCAGGCCGAGATCTCGCAGGGCCGGCTCGAGGCGCTGCTCAACTTCCAGACCATGGTCGCGGACCTGACCGGACTGCCGCTGGCCAACGCGTCGCTGCTCGACGAGGGCACCGCGGCGGCCGAGGCGATGCACATGGCGGTCGCCAGCCACGACCACAAGCGCGTGGTGTTCTGGGCCGACGACGGCGCGCACCCGCAGACCCTCGCGGTGATGCGGACCCGGGCCGAGCCGCTCGGCATCGATCTGCGGGTCGGCGATCGTGACGCGATCGCGGCCGCGCTCGGCGCTGACGTCGCCGGCGTGCTCCTGCAGTACCCGACCACTGATGGCCGGATCGTCGACGACCGCGGGCTGTGCGCCGCGGCCAAGGCCGCCGGTGCCCACGTGGTGATGGCCACCGACCTGCTGGCGCTGACCCTGCTCACGCCGCCCGGCGAGCTCGGCGCCGACGTCGCGATCGGCTCGAGCCAGCGCTGCGGCGTACCGATGGGCTACGGCGGTCCCCACGCCGCGTTCCTGGCCTGCGCCGACGGGTTCCGCCGGCTCTTGCCCGGCCGCATCATCGGCGTCAGCAAGGACGCCGCCGGCCGCCTCGCGTACCGGCTGTCGCTGCAGACCCGCGAGCAGCACATCCGGCGCGAGCGCGCGACGAGCAACATCTGCACCGCTCAGGTCCTGCTCGCGGTGATGGCGTCGATGTACGCGGTCTATCACGGCCCCGACGGGCTCACCGCGATCGCGCGCCGGGTGCGGGGCTGGACCGCGGTGATCGCCGCCGGCCTCACCCGGCTCGGCCATGCGCCGCGGCCCGGCGCGTGCTTCGACACCCTGCGCGTCGACCTCGACGCTCACGTCCAGGCCGAGGTCTCCGCCCGCGCGGTCGAGCACGGGCTCAACCTGCGCCGCTACGCCGACGGCGTCGGCCTGTCGTGCGACGAGACCACCACCGCCGCCGACGTCCAGGCGCTGCTCGAGTGCTTCGCCGCCGGCGGCGAGCTCGGCTTCGCGCTCGACGAGCTGTTCGCGCCGGCGCCGGCCTGGCCCGACGGCCTCGAGCGGACCTCGAGCTTCCTCGGCCACGACGTCTTCCACCGCCACCGGTCCGAGCACGAGATGCTGCGCTACATCCGCCGGCTCGAGGCCAAGGACCTGTCGCTGACGACGTCGATGATCTCGCTCGGCTCGTGCACGATGAAGCTCAACGCCACCACCGAGATGATCCCGGTGACTTGGCCCGAGTTTGGCCGCATGCACCCGTTCGCGCCGATCGAGCAGGCCGGCGGCTACCGCGCGATGTTCACCCAGCTCGAAGCCTGGCTGGCCGAGATCACCGGCTTCGCCGCGGTGTCCTTGCAGCCGAACTCGGGCGCCCAGGGCGAGTACGCCGGGCTGCTCGCGATCCGCGGCTACCACCACGCGCGCGGCGAGCAGCACCGCGACGTCTGCCTGATCCCGCAGAGCGCGCACGGCACCAACCCGGCGTCGGCGGTGCTCGCCGGCTTCCAGGTGGTGGTGGTGGCGACCGCGCCCGACGGCACGATCGATCTCGCCGACCTCGAGGCCAAGGCCGCCCGCCACCGCGAGCGGCTGGGCGCGATCATGGTGACCTATCCGTCGACCCACGGCGTGTTCGAGGAGGGCATCCGCGAGCTGTGCGCGATCGTCCACGGTCATGGTGGCCAGGTCTACATGGACGGCGCCAACATGAACGCGCAGGTCGGGCTGTGCCGGCCGGGCGACTTCGGCGCCGACGTCTGTCACCTGAACCTGCACAAGACCTTCTGCATCCCGCACGGCGGCGGCGGTCCCGGCATGGGCCCGATCGCGTGCGCGGCCCACCTGACCCCGCATCTGCCGGGCAACCCGCTCGGCGCCGACGGCGGCGCGGTGTCGGCGGCGGCGTTCGGCTCGGCCAGCATCCTGCCGATCTCGTTCGCGTACATCGCGATGATGGGCGGCGACGGCCTGACCCGCGCGACCCAGCTCGCGATCCTCAACGCCAACTACATGGCGGCGCGGCTCGAGCCGCACTTCCCGGTGCTCTACAAGGGCGCGCACGGCCGGGTCGCGCACGAGTTCATCATCGACTGCCGGCCGTTCAAGAAGTCGGCGGGCGTCGAGGCCGAGGACATCGCCAAGCGGCTGATGGACTACGGCTTCCACGCGCCGACGATGTCGTTCCCGGTGCCGGGCACGCTGATGATCGAGCCGACCGAGAGCGAGCCGAAGGGCGAGCTCGATCGGTTCTGCGACGCGCTGATCGCGATCCGCGGCGAGATCGCGGCGATCGAGGCCGGCACCAGCGACCGCGCCAACAACCCGCTCAAGCACGCGCCCCACACCGCGGCGGCGGTCACCGCCAGCGAGTGGCACCACCCGTACTCGCGCGAGCAGGCCGGCTTCCCGGCGGCGTGGCTGCGCGACCACAAGTACTGGCCGCCGGTCGCCCGCATCGACAACGCCTACGGCGATCGCAACCTCGTGTGTACGTGCCCGCCGCTCACGGCGTACTGACGCGCGTCGGCGTTGGCGTCGGCGTCGGTGTCGGCGAAGAAGATCGTGCTCTGTGGGGTGGCGTGACCCCGTACCTCGGCGCCGCGGGTCCTCTGTCCTTCTTGGGGCACCCCCCCGGGCCGTCGCTCGGGCAACGGAGACTCGCGACCCCGAAGGGGAGGTCAGAGCAGGCCGTCGATCGGACCCTGGCCCAATCGAACGACCACGACGTTGTCGCCGTCGACCTCGAGCACCGTCGACGGCAGGTCGTCGGTCGGATCGGTGTCGATGACGACGTCGATGGCATGGCTGAAGTGTTCGAGGATCTCGTCGGCGTCGCGGCAGACCTCCGCCCCACCCGGCGGGATGGCGCTGGTGGTGAGCAGCGGCCGACCGAGCGACTTGACGATCGCCTGGGCGATCGGGTGGCGGGTGACGCGGATGCCGACGGTGCGGCGCTTGGCGTCGGTCAGCGTGCGCGGGACCTCGTGGGTCGCGGGCACGACCAGCGTGTACGGGCCGGGGAAGATCCGCTGGGCCAGCCGGAACGCGACCTGGTTGAAGCGGCCGTAGGTGGCGGCGGTCGACAGGTCGGGGCAGATGAGCGCGAGGCGCTGGCCCTTGGCCATGCCCTTGGCCCGGTGGATCCGCTCGATCGCGTCGCGGGCCTCGATCGAGCAGCCGAGGGCGTAGACCGAGTCGGTCGGGTACGCCGCGACGCCGCCGCCGTGGAGGATCTCGACCGCCTTGGCGATCTTGCGGGCCGACGGCTCGCCCCACGCGTCGATCTGCAGGCGCAACGGATCGCTCATGACGTCGGTCCGGTCGCCGGACTGGCCGGAGCTGCGGGACTCGCCGGGCGCGCCGCCGGCCGGCCGCGGAAGCCGGTGCACACCACGTACTGCTCGATCGAGATCGTGCGCGACGACGCCGGCTTGACCGTCTTCACCGCCGTGAACTGCGCGCGGCAGGCAAGGACCAGTCGCTTGAGGTCGGGGCCCTGGAAGATCTTGCCGACGAAGCGTCCGCCCGGCGCCAGCGTCGCCACCGCCAGCTCGAGCGCGCGCTCGAACAGCGCCTCCGACCGCGCCTGATCGACGTGGCGGATGCCGGTGGTGTCGGGCGCCATGTCCGACATGACGACCTCGAAGCCTGGCAGGTCGCCGAGCAGATCGGCGGGCACGACCGTGAACACGTCGCCGACCAGCAGCCGCGCGCCGGGGATGCCGGGGATGCCCACCCGATCGATGCCGACCATCGCCGCGCTCGCGCCGATCCGGGTGCGGGCGTACTGCAGCCACGACCCCGGCGCGCAGCCGAGGTCGAGCACCCGATCGCCAGGGCGCAACAGGCCGGTCGCGCGGTCGAGCTCCTCGAGCTTGAACACCGAGCGCGCACGGAACCCGGCGTCCCTCGCCTTGTCGTGGAAGTGATCGTGGCGAACGCCGCGATCGCCGAGCTTGGGCTTGCCCTTGGCCATGGGCGATCCGATCGAGGTGGTCCAGGCAAACCGGAAAAAAACGAAACCGCCGGGCCGTGCAGGCGCGGCGGTCGTCGGAGCCAGCGAAGCCTGGATCCGGTGGCGGCTAGCCGCGACCCGCGGCGGCCTTCTTGGACGCCTTGAGCGGGTTCTTGGAGCGGACCTCCTCCTTGCCCTCACCCTTGCGCTTGTACGCGGTGCGGGTCGCGGCCTTGGAGACGATCACGTAGTCGTTGTTGGCGCCGGGCACTCCGCCGCGGACCAGGATGCAGTCCTCGGCCTCGAGGATCTTGAGCAGCTGCAGGTTCTGCGCGCTGACCTTCTCGTTGCCCATCTGCCCGGCCATGCGCTTGCCCTTGTGGACGCGCTGCGGGGTCAGGCGGCACCCGATCGAGCCGCCGTGGCGGAAGTACTCGTGGGTACCGTGGCTGGCCTTCATGCCTTCCATGTTGTGGCGCTTCATCACACCCTGGAAGCCCTTGCCCTTGCTCGAGCCCTCGACGTCGACCGCGGCGCCGTCGGTGAAGATGTCCTTGGCGGTGATCGGCTTGCCGACCTCGAACTTGGCGACCTCCTCCGGGGCCAGGCGGAACTCGCGGATGCGGCGCGCCGGCTTGGTGTTGGTCGCCTTGGCCAGGCCGGCCTCGGCGCGGTTGGTCAGGCGGGCCGGCTTCTCGCCGAAGCCGAGGACCAGCGCGGAGTAGCCGTCCTTGTCCTCGGTGCGCTTGCCGACCACGAAGCACGGGCCAGTCTGGATGAGGGTCACCGGGATCCGCTCGCCGTCCTCGGCGAACAGCTGGGTCATCCCGATCTTCTTGCCGAGCAGGCCGATACGCATGGACATGGCGGGCGTCTCCGGAGGCGTGACAGGTACGAGCAGTTACGACGACGAAACCAGAATCGAAGGGCCTTTGGGTCGTGCGACCCTCGGGGGCTGGCGTGTATACCGACGGCTCCGCGCGCTGTCAAGGTGTGGACGCGGGCGGGATCAGGGCGGGAACCGGAGCAGTCGCGCGGTGTTGGCCACGGTGGCCCGGGCCAGCTCGTCGATCGTGACCCCGGCCTCGCGGGCGACCACCTCCGCGGTGTGGACCACGAACGCCGGCTCGTTGCGCCGGCCGCGCTGGGGCACCGGGGCCAGGTAGGGGCAGTCGGTCTCGATCAGGATGCGGTCGAGCGGGACCCGCCGCACCGCGTCGCGGATCGGCTGGGCGTTCTTGTAGGTGACGATGCCCGAGAACGAGACGTGGAAGCCGAGCTCGACGTAGGCCGCGGCGTCGTCGGCGGTGCCGGTGAAGCAGTGGATGATGCCCCCGACCTCCCGCGCGCCGGTCTCGACCAGGATGGCGCGGGCCTCGGCGTGGGCGTCGCGAACGTGGCACACCACCGGCTTGCCGACGGCGCGGGCGAGGGCGACGAACCGGCGGAAGGCGACGGCCTGGGCCGCGCGCGGGCCGTGGTCGTAGTAGTAGTCCAGGCCGGTCTCGCCGATGGCGACCACGCGTGGGTGGCGGGCGAGGCGATCGTGGATCTCCCACCAGGCCTCGGTCAGGTTGCCGGCGTCGTGGGGGTGGGTGGCGATGGTCGCGAAGACGTCGGGGTCGCGCTCGGCGAGGTCGACCGCGCGCTGGGCGCTGGCGATGTCACCGACCGCGCCGATCACGACGATGCGGCGGACGCCGGCGGCGCGGGCCCGGGCCAGCACGGCGTCGCGATCGCCATCGAACTCGGGGCCGTCGACGTGGGCGTGGCTGTCGGTGAGCTCGAGCGGGGCGGCCGGCGCCGCGGCGACGGTCACGATCGGGCTCCGATCGCGTCGAGCGCGGCGGAGATGGCGTCGTCGACCTCGCGGCCCTTGCGCCGGGTGCGCAGCGCGGCCAGCGGCGCTACCGCCCACGCGCCGCCGACCGTGCCCAGCGACTCGACGGCGAGGCCGCGGACGTCGACCTTGCGGTGATCGAGCGCGGCGAGCAGGCAGGCGCGCGCGGCCGGGGCCTCGGGGCCGTCGGCGGCGAGCTTGAGGATCGCGGCGGCGGCGCGCACCTGAGCCTGCGGGCTGGTGGCCTTGTGGGTGAGCAGCGCGGCCAGGGGCGGGGTCGCGGCGGCGTCGCCCAGCTCCTCGAGCGCGCACACCGCGTCCCAGTCGCGCGCGCCGTCGGTGAGCGCGGCCTCGAGCGCGGCGCGACCCCGGCGATCGTGGAGCTGGGCCAGGGCGTAGGCGGCGTCGAACCGGACCGCGGGCGTCGCGTGGTCGAGCAAGCGATTGAGGTGGCCGGGCGCCCGCGGATCGCCGGTGGCGCCGAGCGCGAGGGCGACCGCGCTGACCACCTGCGGATCGGGATCATGGAGCGCCGCGCACAGCGGGGTGAACGCTGCGACGGGATCGATCTCGACCAGCGAGGTCGCGGCCTGGAACCGGAGGTCGGCGGGACCGTCGCGCAGGACCTCGGCCAGCGGCGCGAAGGCCTGGCCGTCGCCGAGGGTGCCGAGCGCGATCGCCGCCGCCTGGCGCACCATCGGATGGCCGTCGTCGAGGCGCTTGATCAGCCCGGTCACCGCGGCCAGGTCGCGCTGGATCCCGAGCGAGGTCGCGGCCTCGGCCCGGACCTCGGCGGCGTCGTCATCGAGCGCGGCCCGCAGCGCCTCGACGGCGGCGGCCCGATCGTCGCCGGTGACGTTGCCCAGGATGTCGGCGGCGAGGACCCGCGCCTTGGCCGAGCCGGTCCGCAGGTCGCGCAGCGCGGCGGGGACGGTGAGGCGGCGGGATGGCGGCAGCAGCATGGCGGCGTGACGTACCACGAGTTCTGCGAACGGCGACAGGGACGGTCTCGCGCCGGTGGTGAGCCGGCACACGTTCGGGCCAGCGGTTGCCGCGATCGCCCGGATCGCGCACCATCGAGGCGTTGTCGTGAGGGGCTCCCGGGTGGCGCCCCACCCGGCACGCGTCGCCGGCCGGCGGCGCAGCGAGGACGGACCCATGGCAGGAACCGGGACAGGACGAGACGGCGGCGACCGGCGGCGAGCCGCGTACGCGTTCGAGGAGCACGGCCGGCCGACCGCCCGCCGGCTGCTGATGGCGCTCGATCCGACCCTGGGCGTGCTCGACGATCTCGAGCACCTGACCCCGCGCCTGACCGGGCTGCCGGCGGTGGTGCGCGCCAGCTTGAAGGACCCGGACGGCGGCCCCAGCCGCGAGGTCTACGGCCGTGGCGCGACCGCCGACGACGCGCTGGTGTGCGCGGTGTCGGCCGGGTTCGAGCGCCACTGCGCCGACGTCATGGTCCGGCAGGGCAGCGAGCTGGCCGGGGTCGCGCTCACCAACAACGCCCGGGTGCGGGTCGACCCGGTGCTGCTGCTCGATCGCTGCGGCCTGGGCTGCTCGCGCGAGCTGCCGGGTGCGATCGAGCACGCCGCGCTCGAGGCCAGCGAGCGGCGGGCGATGGCGTCGGCCCTGACCAGCGGCACGTTCGGGCCGCGGCTCGACGAGGGCAGCGGGCCGCCCGACGTGGTCCGGATCCTCGAATGGCACCGCGGCCGGGCCTGCCAGGTGACGTCGGTCGTGATCGATCGCGAGCCGCCGGTGGTGGCCTGCATCGCGGTGCCGGCGCAGGGCGATCAGGCGGCGGTGATCGGCGTGGCGGCGGCCCGCACCGGCGCGGCGGCCTGGCGGGCGGCGGCGATGGAGCTCCACATGGTGGTGCTGGCCCGCGCGCGCCGCGATCGCCACGGCGAACTCCGCCACGGCGGCATCGCGATCGAGGCCGGCGAGGTGACAGCGATCGACGGCGCCTGGGCCTGCACCCGCGAGGAGCTGCAGGCGGCGCTGAGCATGAGCCGGCGCAGCATCGATCACTCGACCATCTCGGCCTGGTCGCGCACCATCGAGGGCATCGCGGTCGACCTCACCACCGCCGCCGCCGGCGGCTTCGATCGCCGGGTCGCCGCGGTCGCGCTCGGCGAGGACCCCGACATCTGGTGACGTCAGGGCGGGGCGGCGTGGGCTGGGGACGCGGCAACGCATCGGCTGGTGGGACGGACAGAGGAAGGCAGACCCCGATCCTCCACGCGTGACCCCGAACACCCAGAGTCATTGTTGATCGCTCGCCAAGGCTCGCTAGGCCTCGAGGGTGGCGACCTCGCGGACCCGGTCGGCGGGGACGTGGGCGAGGATCGCGCGATACAGCTCGGCCTTGCGCTCGAGATCGTAGGGCGCGGGCGCGCCGTCGCCGGGCACCAGCAGGCTGCGGGCGGGCTCGCCGCCGTCGACGAAGCAGGTCATGGTCGCCGGCGAGGCGACGACCTTGATGACCGCTGACCACGGCAGGCGGAACCGGCGCTCGCTGCCGCGCACGACCTCGAGGCCGTCGTCGTCGATGACCACGACGTAGCGCCAGGTCGACGACCCGAGGTAGGCGAGGCCGAGGGCGAGGCCGAGGCCGCCGACGATCGCGATGCCCATGGCGCCGCGCGCGCCACCCACGGCGGCGGCCAGCCCGCCGACGACGACCGCGCCCCACGCCAGGCCGCCGTAGCGGGGTCGGAAGCGGAAGCGGTCGGCCATGGACGCATGATCGCAGCCCCGGGCCGATCCGCAACCGACGCCGGACGGCTATGATCGCGAGGCATGGCCACCGACGACCGCGCCGCTCCCCGCCTCGCCGTCCAGCTGTCCGCCGCGATCGAGTCGATCGGGTCGGCGCCGGTCACGCTCCTGCCGGCGGTCGCCGCGGTCTATCACCGGGTCGCCGCCGACGACAGCTGCGTCGGCTCGGTGGTGTCGGGCACGGTCCGCGACCTGTCGAGCAACGGCGCGTTCATCGCCTGCGAGCCATTGCCGCTGCTGTCGCGGGTGCTGGTGACGTTCGAGCTGCCGTCGGTGGGCACGCTCGACGCGGTCGGCTGGGTGCTGTGGCTGCGGGCCGACGACTGCACCGCCACTGACGAGCAGGGCCGCGAGGTGATCTTGCCGCGCGGGGTCGGTCTGGTGTTCGAGTCGCTGCCGCTCGAGGCCCGGGCCGCGATCGCGCGGCTGGCTGGTTAGCTACTTGATCCGGGCGCCGGCGGGGACGCCGTCGCCGAGCGCCGCGACCGTCGCCAGGCCGACGATGGCGTCGTCGCCGGCGGCCAGGATCATGCCCTCGGAGGTCGCGCCGCGGATCGTGGCGGGCGCCAGGTTGGCGACGACGATCACCTGACGGCCGACCATCGCGTCGGCGGTCACGGCAAGGGCAATGCCGGCGACGATCGTGCGCGGGGCGGGTTCGCCGAGGTCGACGGTGAGGCGGAGGAGCTTCTTGGCCTTGGCGATCGGCTCGGCGGCGAGGACCCGGCCGATGCGGAGGTCGAGCTTGGCGAAGTCGTCGTAGGTGATGGTGGGAAGGAGCGGGGCGGGCGCCGAGGCCGGAGCGGAGGCCGACTCCGAGACCGAGGCCGGATCCGAAGCCGAACCCGCGGCCGTCGCCGTCGTCGGGGCGTGGACCTCGGCGGGCAGCCACTTGTCGAGCAGCTCGGCGGTGCGCTTGCCGTCGATGCGCGGGAACATCGGCGCGGGCGTCTGCGGCCGCATCGCCGGCAGCTCGGCGCCGAACGCGTCGGCGGCGGGCCAGCGCGCGTCGGCCTCGCTGAGTCCGACCGCGAGCAGGCGATCGAGCTCGGCGGCGGCGGCCGGTAGCACCGGCGCGATCGCCAGCCGGGTCCACCACAGCACGCCGGCCAGGCTGTGCAGCACGTGGTCGAGCGTGGCCTTCTTCGTCGGGTCCTTGGCCAGGGTCCAGGGCTGGGTCGCGTCGACGTAGCGGTTGCCCTCGCGCACCAGCCGCCAGATCGCCTCGAGCGCGCGCGACGGCGTCATCGCCGCGAACCCGGCTCGGGCCTCGCGCATCGCCTCGATCGCGGCCCGCTCGAGGGTGGCGTGGGGCGCCGCCAGGGCCAGCGCCGCGTCGCGCACCCCGACCCCGCCGTCGCCGAACCGGACCAGCATGGTCAGCGCGCGGTTGATGAGGTTGCCGAGGTCGTTGGCCAGATCAGCGTTGGTCCGCTCGATCAGGTTCTCGTAGATGAGGTCGCCGTCGTTGCCGAGCGGGGTCTCGCGCAGGAGGAAGTAGCGCAGGGCGTCGACGCCGAGCTCGGGCCGGGCCGCCACCAGATCGCCGGCCACCGCGGTCGCCGACACCCGGGTCGCGGGGATCGACTTCGAGATCTTGCGGCCGCCGATGGTCCACCAGCCGTGGCAGAGGATCGTCCTGGGCAGGGGCAGGCCGGCGGCGAGCAGGAACGCGGGCCAGTACGCGGCGTGGAAGCGGAGGATGTCCTTGCCGATGACGTGGACCGCCGCGGGCCAGTAGATCGCGATCGCCGGCGCCGGCTCGGCCGCGAACGGATCGCCGAGCGCCGACAGGTAGTTGGTCAGCGCGTCGAACCACACGTACATGACGTGGCGGCCGTCCTCCTCGGGATAGCGGGCGTCGTTGGCGACCGGGATGCCCCACGAGAACGATGTCCGGGAAACGGACAGATCCTTTAGGCCGCTGCGCAGGAACGACAGCACCTCCTTGCGGTACTGCTCGGGCTGGACGAACTCGGGGTGGGCCTCGATGTGCGCCGCCACCCGCTCGCCGTACGCCGACAGCCGGAAGAAGTACGACGTCTCCTTGGTCACCCACTGCACCGGTCGCTCGTGGGTCGGGCACACGAACGCGCCGGCCGTGTCCTTGCTCAGCTGGCTCTCGGTGTAGAAGGCCTCGCAGGCGACGCAGTACCAGCCCTCGTAGGTGCCGAGGTAGAGGTCGTCGGGGTTGCGCTCAAGGATGCGGCGCCACAGGCCCTGCACGACCTGCTTGTGGCGGTCCCAGGTGGTGCGGATGAACTCGCGGGTAAAGCCGGGGATCCGCGCGGCCGGGTCGGCCCAGCGATCGCTGGCGTCGTTGTCGAACGTGAGGCCGAGGTCCTTCCAGGTGTCGAGGAAGCGCGGGGCGACATCGTCGACGAGCTGGTGCGGGGTCAGGCCGCGCTGGTCCGCGGCCTCCTGGATCTTCTGGCCGTGCTCGTCGGTGCCGGTCAGCATCCGGGTGTCGTCGCCGACCATGTGATGGAAGCGCGCGAGCGTGTCGGCGACGAGGGTCGTGTACGCGTGCCCGAGGTGGGGGACGTCGTTGACGTAGTAGATCGGCGTGGTGACGTAGAAGGCGTGGGGCGCGGTCATGGCGGATCGTCCGGAGGGGCGTCGGGGGGCGTGGGCGGCTCATCGTCGGTGGCGTGGTCGTCGCCGTGGTCGTCGCCGTCGGGGCGGCGGCCGCCCGGGCCCTGGGCCGGGAACAGCGGCTTGACGTCGGCCGACGGGAACACCACGGACTCGCCGGGGCCGAAGCCCACCCGGACCCGCTGGCGGAGGACGTCGACCTCGACCACGCGGCCCTCGCCCTGCGCGGTGACCACCCGCTTGCCGAGCTTGGGCATGCCCTTGCGCAACTCGGCGTAGGTCGCCTGCTCGTAGACGAGGCAGCACTTGAGCCGGCCGCACTGGCCGGTGACCTTGGTCGGGTTGAGGACCAGGCCCTGATCCTTGGCCATCTTGATCGAGACCGGCACGAAGTCCGGCAGCCAGGTGGTGCAGCACAGCTCCTGGCCGCACGAGCCGATGCCGCCGACCTGCTTGGCCTCGTCGCGGGCGCCGACCTGGCGCAGCTCGATGCGGGCGCCGGTGGTGGTGCCGAGATCGCGGACCAGCTCGCGCAGATCGACGCGATCGCGCTCGTCGGTGGTGAAGTAGAGGTTGAGCTTGCCGCCGCGGCCGCCGCCGCCCGGGGCCTGGCTGTACTCGATGCGGAAGACCTTGACCGGCAGGCCGAGCGCGGCGGCGCGCTGCTTGGCCAGGGTCAGGACCTCGCGGGCGCGATCGGACGCGGGCTCGCCCGGACGTTCGGCGCCGGTGGCCCGGCGGGTGACCCGGCGCGATGGACGCTCGCGCACCGCCCGCCGCACCGCGGCGACTGTGACCGTGGCGACCCGCGGACCTCGCTCGCCGTCGACCAGCACGTGATCGCCGATCGCGTAGTCGCCGTCGCCGGCATCGCACCAGTAGGTCCGGCCGTTGGCCTCGAGGCGGACCCCGAGCACGCGCGCGACCGGCAGGGCGAGCCCGGCGACGTCGGTCTCGGCCAGGATGGCGGTGGTCGGATCGAGATCGTCGGGGTCGTCCTCGACCGGCAGATCGGCGGCCAGCGTGATCGCCGTCGCCGGGCTGTCGTCGTCGGGAGCTGCGGCCGGGGTTGGCGCCGCCGTGCTGTCGCCGTTGGTCGCCGCCTCGTCGTCCCAGCTGGTGTCGATCGAGCTCAGGCCGGCGGCGGGCGCCGCCACGCGCTCGCGGGCGCTGCTGCCACGCGATTCGCCCTGCGGCCCACGGTCGCGCCGCGGTTCGCGGTCCTGCGGCGGGCCACGGTCGGGACGCGCGGGCTGCTCGGTGCGCGGGCCACGGTCGGGACGCGCGGCTTGCTCGGGGCGTGGGCCACGGTCGGGGCGCGCCGCCTGCTCGGGGCGGGATTCGCCGCGATTTCGACGGGGCTCCTGCACCGGACGATTGCCACCTGGCCCCACAGAGGCAGCCGCGCCGGCCCCCGAATCCGAACCCGAGGCCGAGGCGGCACCCGGATCCGAGCCCGAATCCGGCCCCGAGCCGGAGCCGGCGTCCTCGGTCCGCGCGCCATGGCGCCGCCGCCGACGACGTCGGCCGCCCTCTTCGCGCTCGCCCGCGGTACCCGTGGGGGCACCGCCGCCATCACCTCCGGCGGGCGGCGCGTCGTCCTCGCTCACGCCACGCCCCGTTGCAGCCGGTACGCGAGCGCCTCGAGCGCAAGCGGGCCCTGGCCGTTGTGCAACTCGACTGCCGGGTAGGCGGCCAGCAGCACGCTGGCGCTCGCCGCGTCGCGCCGGGCGCGCGTCCAATCGCCGGCCGCCACCGCCACCCGCGCGCGGGCGTGCAGCTCGATGGCCGCCAGCTCGATCGCCAGCGCCACGTCGAGCTTCACCTCGCCGGCCCGCTGAGTCGCGTGCTGGGCCAGCCGGATCGCCGCGCCAGGACCGCCATCGATCGCGGTGCACAGCTCCAGCGCGAGCGTCGCCACCAGATCGGGCTCGCCAGCCTCGGCCTGGCGCGCGCCCGCGGTCACCGGCGCCAGGCTCAGCCGCTGGCACCGGCTGCGGATCGTCGGCAGCAGCTGATCGGGCGCGACCGTCATCAGGATGAAGCGGGTTCGCGCCGGCGGCTCCTCGAGCGTCTTCAGCAGCGCGTTGGCGGCGGCCGGCGGCAGCGCGGTGGCCTCGTCGATGAGAAACACCCGCTCGCGGGCCTCATGCGGCGGCAGGCCGACCGCCGCCACCACCTGGCTGCGCACGGTCTCGATCGGGATGATCTGGGCCGCGCCCTCGCGAGCCAGGGTGATGACGTCGGGGTGAACCCCGTCGGCGATCCGGGTGCAGGTCGCGCAGGTCGTGCAGCCCTCGCCAGGCGCGGTCTCGCAGTCGAGGGCGCCGGCGATGGCCAGGGCCAGGGCCCGCTTGTCGGCGCCCGCCGGGCCGGTCAGCATCAGCGCGTGGTGCAGGCGGCCGGTGGCCAGCGCCGCGCGCACCACCGCCACCGCGCGGTCCTGATGGAGGATGTCAGCGAGCCGTGGCACGGCGCCACGCTACCACGCGATCAGCAGATGGACGCCACACCGCGTCACGGTCGCTCGCCTGGCGATCGGACCGCGCCGCGCCAACACCTGCGGGCACTGGCCGGTGGGTGTATGAACCCGGAGATGTCGACGACCGCGCCCACTCCGATCGCCCCGCCCGCGTCGCAGCCCCCCGCCGAGCCCGCGCCGGCCGCCGAGCCGACCTTCGCCGCGTTCCGCGACGTGCCGCGCACCGGGGTCATCTTCGTCACCGCCGAGGCCCGCCGCCGCGGCTTCGACGTCGCCTCCCCCGACTGGTGCAACCTCGGCCAGGGCATGCCCGAGGCCGAGGCGCTGCCCGGCGCGCCGCCGCGGGTCTCGAGCGTCAACATCGACGTCGCCGATCAGGAGTACGGGCCGGTGGCCGGGATCGGCGAGCTGCGCGAGGCGATCGCCAGCCTCTACAACCGGCTGTTCCGGCGCGGGATGAAGTCGCAGTACTCGGCCGAGAACGTCGCGATCTCGGGCGGTGGCCGCACCGCGCTGACCCGGGTCGCGGCCTCGCTCGGCCACATCAACCTCGGTCACTTCCTGCCCGACTACACCGCGTACGAGGAGCTGCTCGACGTCTTCCGCCTGTTCTCGCCGATCCCGATCCTGCTCGAGGGCGAGCGCGGCTACGCGTTCTCGACCGCCGATCTCCGGCGCGAGATCCTCGGCCGCGGGCTGTCGGCGCTGCTGCTGTCGAACCCGTCCAACCCGACCGGCAAGGTCATCGGCGGCGACGATCTCGCCGAGTGGGTCGCGATCGCCCGCGAACTCGACTGCACGATGATCTTCGACGAGTTCTACTCGCACTACATCTGGCGTCCGGACCTCACCGCCCAGGGCGCGATCTCGACCGCGGCCCGTTACGTCGAGGACGTCGATCGCGATCCGGTGGTGATCCTCGACGGCCTGACCAAGAACTGGCGCTACCCGGGCTGGCGCGTGACCTGGACGGTCGCGCCCAAGAAGGTCATCGACGCGGTGTCGTCGGCGGGCTCGTTCCTCGACGGCGGCGGCTCGCGGCCGCTGCAGCGCGCGGCGGTGTCGCTGCTCGACGCCGACGCGACCCTGGCCGAGACCGCGGCCATCCACACCGAGTTCGGCAAGAAGCGTCAGCGCATGCTCAACGGCCTGCGCGACGCCGGCTTCACCGTCGACCTGCCGCCCGAGGGCACGTTCTACGTGTGGGCATCGGCCCAGCACCTGCCGCCGTCGATCAACGACGGCATGAGCTTCTTTCGGGCCGCGCTCGATCGCCAGGTCATCACGGTGCCCGGCGACTTCTTCGACGTCGATC
Source organism: Myxococcales bacterium (assembly GCA_043775605.1). Taxonomy (GTDB): domain Bacteria; phylum Myxococcota_A; class Polyangia; order Haliangiales; family Haliangiaceae; genus UBA2376. The sequence goes on along the minus strand of JAYVSF010000627.1, from coordinate 904 downwards.
CCGGCAAGCGCCGCGGCGGCCGCAACTCGCGCTTCCGCCGCCACCTGCGGTTCTCGTTCGGCCCGACGATGGCCAAGATCGATCTCGCGCTCGAGCGGATCCGGGCGCTGGTCAGCGACGCCGCCCGCCGCGGCTGAACCCCGTCGAGCCATGGCCAAGCCCGTCGACGAACCCGCTGGCGCGCCCGCGCCGGCCCCGGCGCCGCCCGGTCGCCTCAAGCGGCTGGGGCGCAAGATCTGGTGGCTGCACTCCACCTTCGCGCTGACCTTCGGCGTCGGCGTGATGCTGTTCGCGCGCCACGGCCTGGCCTACGCCGACAAGCTGCTCGTGATCCTGAGCCTGTCGTGGCTGCTGATGTTCGTCGCGCTGCGCTTCATCGTCGGTCCCGCCAACCGTCCGCCCGACGAGAAGCTGCTCCGCAAGGGCCTGCGCCTCGGCACCAACTACATCATCAAGCAGCTCTACCAGCAGATGTTCTTCTTCCTGGTGCCACTCTATGCGTCGAGCGCGACCTGGTCGTTCGCGTCGAGCAACTGGTGGCTGGCGCCGCTGCTGCTGGTGTGCGCGGTGGTGTCGACGATGGACCTGGTCTTCGACAACGTGATCATGGAGCGCCGCTGGCTGGCGGCGGCGATGTACGGCCTGGCCATGTTCGGCCTGCTCAACGTCGCGGTGCCGCTGGTGTTCGGCCTCGATCACGCCCAGGGCCTGATCCTGGCGGCGCTGGCGACCCCGCCGTCGGTGGCGCTGCTGACGTTCTCGGTCCGCTCGGTGCTGGCCTGGCAGGGTGCGCTGGCCACCATCGGCGCGACCGGCGGCCTCTTGCTGGCGGTGATGGCGTGGCCGCAGGTCATCCCGCCGGCGCCGCTGGCGATGCTCGAGACCGCGGTCGGCTCCGGCAGCC
>JAYVSF010000626.1:0-2809 GCA_043775605.1 Myxococcales bacterium | reverse complement strand
TTCGGCTTCGGCTTCGGCTTCGGCCATGCGTCCTGTCATGCCCGCCGGCCTCGTCGAGCAGTTCACCGGCGCCGGCGTGATGAAGCCGGTGCTCATCGCGACCTGCAAGGTCCACTTCGCGCTGGCCAAGGCCGACGTCGACGTCTGGCAGGACGTCACGGTCGTCACCGGGCTCGACGCCGACACCGCCGGCGACGTCTGGGAGAAGGCCGAGCGGGCCACCCCCGCGGATCTGCCCGGCCACAGCGACTCACCGCCGGCGGGCGCGAGCTTCGCGGCGCTGCCACGCGTGTTCGACGCCAAGATCGTGGCCCGGCTCGACGAGGGCGCCGAGGCCTGGATCTACCGCACCTGCAAGCTGACGCTCCTGCGCGCGCCGGCCCTCGGGCTGACCGCCCGGCCCGACGAGAGCGAGGAGGCGTTTCGCGGTCGGGTCGCGGCCGCAGTCCGGACCGCGCGCGATGCGGCCATCGACAAGCTGCGCGGCAAGTACCAGCCCAAGGCCGACCGGCTCGGCGACAAGCTGCGCGCCGCCGATCAGAAGGTCGCCAAGGAGCGGTCCGAGGCCGGGGCGCAGACCACGAGCTCCGCGATCTCGATCGGCGCCACGGTCCTCGGCGCGCTGTTCGGCGGCCGGCGCGGTCGCAGCACGGTCACCAGCGCGGCCGCCGCCGCCCGCAGCGTCACCCAGGCCGGCAAGCAGCGCGCCGACGTCGGTCGCGCCACCGACGCTCGCCAGGCGCTCGAGGCCGACATGGCCGACCTCGAGGCCGAGCTCAAGGCCGAGGTCACCGAGCTCGAGGTCGCGCCGCCGCCCGAGCTCGAACGCCTCGAGCTGACCCCGCGCAAGGCCGACACCTCGGTCGCGCGCCTCGCGCTGTGGTGGATCGGCTCGCCCCCGACCTGAGGCTGGGCCGATGAGGCTTGACCTGGTGCGGGTCGGTGCTAGAATTATCTAGCTTCACCATGGCACGTACGTCACCCCAGCTCGCCACCCAGGTCTCCGCGCAGACGCTCGCCGACCTGGAGGAGTACGTGTCGCGCCGCGGGCTGAAGAAGCAGTTCGTGGTCGAGCAGGCGCTGGCGTACTACTTGCGCGCGCTGCGTGAGTTGCCGGCCGACGCGTTCGTGCCGCCGACGCTGGTCGTGTCGCGCAAGACCGCCGAGTGGCTGCTCGATCAGATCGAGCACCCGGGCGAGCCGACCCCGGCCATGAAGGCGTTGTTCGCGCGCACGAAGTGAGCCTCATGGACCTGGTGGTGCGACGGCTCGAGGAGGCGGACGATCGAACGGGCTTCCGGTCGGGTGACCTCGCCCTCGATCTCTTCTTCGAGCGTTACGCGGGCCAGAACCAGTTCCGGCTCGGGATCGGGATCAGCTATGTCGCCGCCGACGGTCCGCGGCTGGTCGGATTCATGACGGTGGCCGGGGCGGCCATTCACGGGGCCGAGCTGCCGCTGAAGCTGCGCAAGCGGTTCCCGGCCTACCCACTGCCGGTGCTCCGGGTCGCCCGCCTCGCGGTTCACGCCGACGCCCAGAACCGCGGCGTCGGGGCCGCGCTACTACGTCACGCCTGCGCGCTCGCCCACCGGCAGGCGCGCGACGTCGGCTGCGTCGGGATCATCGTCGATGCCAAGGCCGGGGCCCGCACCTTCTATGAACGCTTCGGCTTCGCGGCCATGGCGGTCGAGGCCGGTGAGCTCGACGTGCCCAGCCATCCCCAACCGATGTTCTTGCCGATGGGCCGCATCCCCTCGGAGTGATGTCGGCACGGCTCGAACCTGCCACCGAGTGTCATTCGGCATCGAGCTTGACCGCGGTGCCACTGGCAACGAGGAACAGCGAGGAACAGCATCGACTTGCCCTGGCCGGAGAACTCGCGGTACGTCGCGGTACGAGCGGATCTGGGGGGCGTCGAGGCGCTGAACAGGTCGGGTCAGGCCGGCGGCAACAGGACCTGGGTCCGGGCGCGCAGGTCGGCCGGCAGGCGGGTGTCGAGGATGCCGTCGACCTCGTCGGGGCGGTAGAGCTGCGAGATGTGCATGAGCACGAGCTGCGGGGTCGTGATCGTCGGCGCCCGCGCGATCAGCTCGTCGAGGTGGATGTGGCAGCCGGCCCGCGCGTCCTCGAGCGACTTGCGGTCGTCGAGGAACGTGCTCTCGAGCAGCAGGACGTTGGCGCTGGCCAGCTCGGGCGCATGATCGAGGGCCTGGACCAGGGTGTCGGTGGCGTACGCCAGCAGGGCGTGCTCGGCGGTCACGAACAGGTCGCCGCCGGCCAGGCGGCGGCGCGCGATCTCCGGCCCCGGCAGATGTCCGAATTCCGGACGAAGCTTCTGGACCCGGCGGACCAGCAGGTAGGCCAGCGACGGTACCGGATGGAAGGTCTTGACCGCGCGCACCCACAGGTCCTTGCGGAGCGCGTGCTCCTGGCCGGGCTCCAGCCCGACCGCCTCGATCGCCAGCGGATAGCGCTGCAGCTCGGACATCGCCGCCAGCGCCCGCTGCAGCGTGTCGACGATCTCGGCCGGCATCACCACCTTGAGCGGCCGGCTGACCCCGTGCAGCCCGCGCAGTCCGAGCAGCGTGACCAGCGCGCCGACGTGATCGGCGTGGGCGTGCGACAGGAGCAGCGTGCCGACCGCCGCCGCCTGCCGCAGCGGCACGCCGACGTCGAGCAGGACGTCGAGCTCCGGCACGTGGATCGACGTGTAGACCCCGCCCAGCGAGACCCCGCGTAACGTCAGCTTGCCGGCGCGGACGGTCCGGACCCCGACCGCGCTCACGGCCGCCGACGCACCTGCGGCGTC
>JAYVSF010000625.1:0-10767 GCA_043775605.1 Myxococcales bacterium | reverse complement strand
CCCCGGCCCGACCTCCGGTCGGGGCCTCGGAGCCTGTGGCACCATCGCGCGATGGGCGACAACGACTCGCGCGCCGGCGTCCGCTACGCGACGCCGGAGATCCTCGACTGGCTGCAGCGGGTCCACACGCCGCAGGACGACGGGCTGGCCCAGGCCTTCGCCACCCCCGACCACGTCCCGGCGATCATGGTCGGCCCGGCCGAGGGCAAGCTGATCGCGATGCTGTGCCGGCTGGCCGGCGTGCGCCGCGCGGTCGAGGTCGGGACCCTGGTCGGCTACTCGGCGATCCACATCGCCCGCGCCCTGCCCGCCGACGGCCACCTGTGGACCATCGAGTACGAGGCCGAGCACGCGGCCCTGGCCCGCGCCAACCTCGCCACCGCCGGGGTCGCCGACCGGGTCACCGTGCTGCACGGCGCTGGCGTCGACGTCCTGCCGACCGTGGTCGAGCACGGCCCGTTCGACGCGGTCTTCCTCGACGCCGACAAGGTCAGCTACGGGCTGTACGCGCGCTGGGCGCTGGCCAACCTGCGGCCCGGCGGCATGGTGCTCGGCGACAACGCCTACCTGTTCGGCGAGCTGCTCGACGACACCCCGCGCGGGCGCGGCATGCGCGACTTCCACGAGGTGGTGGCGGCGGCCTGCGACTCGGTGTGCATCCCGACCCCCGACGGCCTGGTGCTCGCGATCAAGCGCTGACGGCGCGATCTAGAAGTCCTGCTGCCACGGCGGCGCGTGCCACGGTCGCTCGAGTCCGCCACGGGCCGCGACCACCGGGCCCGACCACGCCCACGGATCGACGACGCGGACGCTGACGATCGCGCCCTGCTCGATCATCAGGGCCAGGTCGGGGCTGGCGAACGCCATCGTCACCCGGCTGGTGCCGCCGCGGTGCCGGCAGGTGACGTCGGCCTTCCAGGTCAGGTCGTCGGGCAGCAGGCGATCGCGGCCGTGCGGGTCGCGGCGATCGATCGGCGACACCCGCTCGTCGCCGAACGCGACCACGCAGCGCAGGACGGTGGCGGCCAGCCGCGGCTCGGCCCGGAGCCGGCCGAAGTCGAAACCGAGGGCGAGCCGGTGGACCTCGGCCTCGTCGGCCGCGCCCCGACGGCGATCGTCGTCGCACAGGCAGCCGCTGCGCGGGTTGATCTCGACCGGATGGCGGCCGAGCAGGCCGATCATGTGGCCGCGGACGTCGGCGCGATGTCGCTCGAGCACGCCATCGATGCGGATCGCGAGCTGATCACCGAGCGCGATCGTCGGCGCCCGCTCCCAGCCGAGCGCGACCACCGAGCTACCGTGCGGGCTCCAGCATCCGAGCAGCCAGGCGTCGCCGTCCTGCCACGGCGGCCCGGTCACGTCGCACGGCCGGACCTGACCGAGCTCGTCGGCGTGGAAGCGCGCCCGGCGGAAGTTGTAGCCGTCCGCGGTCGGGATGCCGGCCGCCGCGTCGACGGCCAGGCGCGCCACCCCGGCATCTCCGGTCGCTGTCGGGCCACCGCCCGCGCAGGCCGCGGCGGCGACGATGCCCAGCGAGGCAGCGGTGCGCGCAGGCCGTGGCATCGAGCCGTCAGACGCGCCAGCCGGCGCTTCGATCTGATGCGACCGGACGCCGCAGACGCCAGCTTCAGGTGCTGACGGCGCCGAGCCGGGCCAGGCCGCCCAGCAGCACGTCGAGCGCGACCCGGTTGTCGCCGCCCTCGGGGATGATCAGGTCGGCCCAGCGCTTGCTCGGCTCGACGAACTCGAGGTGCATCGGCCGGACCGTCGCGTAGTACTGATCGCGGACCGAGCCGAAGCTGCGGCCGCGCTGCTCGAGGTCGCGCCGGATCCGCCGCATCAGCCGGATGTCGGCGTCGGTGTCGACGAAGATCTTGATGTCGAGCAGCTCGCGGACGGCGGCCTCGACGAACACCAGGATGCCCTCGACGATGATCAGTGGCGCCGGCTCGACCCGGCGGGTCTCGGCCCGGCGGGTGTGGGTCATGAAGTCGTAGATCGGCACCTCGACCGCGCGCCCCGACCGCAGCGTCAGCAGCTGCTCGGCGAGCAGCGACGTCTCCAGGCTCGACGGGTGGTCGTAGTTGATCTCGGCCCGGACCGCGAGCGGCAGGTGGGCCTGGTCGCGGTAGTAGGCGTCGTGGTCGATGACCGCGCAGCGCCCGGCCGGCATCGACGCCGCCAGCTTGCCGGCGATGGTGGTCTTGCCCGAGCCGGTCCCGCCGGCGATGCCGATGCACAGAGGGCGTTCGTTCACCGGCGCTCTATCGCACGAACCGCGGACGTCGCCAAACAGTCACGGATCACGGCATCGACTTGAGCAGCTGATCGCGCAGCGAGCCGAGCAAGGCCGGCGGGATCTCGCCGACGACGTGCACCACCGGACCGGTGCGGGTCACCGCCAGCCCCGGCAACGCGATCGACAGCATGCCGCCGCCGGCCAGCGCTGCGAGCTGACGATCGACGAAGTCGTGGGCCGCGGTCGCGCGGGTGAGATCGGCATAGGTCAACGCCACCGCGAAGTCGGCGTTGTCGTCGGTGAGCGCCATGCGCGCGGTCAGCTCGGCGCCGCGCAGCGCCGGGTTCTCGATCGCGCCGTCGAAGCCGGCCCGGTTGGTCGCGACCCACACCGTGGCCTGGCGATCGAGGTGGTCGACGGCCCGGGTCAGCGCCGACGGGTGGGCCAGCGGCGCCGCGGCCAGCCGCGCCGCGATGAAGTCGGCGTCGGCGCCGGTCCGGGTGGTGGTGATGAACGTCTCATCGTCGAGCCAGCCGATCGGCTGCCAGCGGTGGCCGTCGGGCCCGTCGAGCGGCACCAGCGTGATCGCGTCGTCGGTACCGCCGGCCGCGACCCGCCGCGACTCACCCTTGCGGCCGGACATCAGGCAGCGCTCGATGTCCTCGCGGGTCCACGCCCCCTTGGCGATCAGGTCGAAGTCGCCGTCGGCGCCGACCCCGAGCACCAGCCAGCGGGCCCGGCCGGCGAGGTCGAGGTCACAGTGCCCGACCAGCATCGCCGAGATGCTCGAGAACACCAGCGAGTGGGTGCCCGCCGTCACCACCGAGCCGAGGGTGGCGTCGGCGCGGACCTCGGCGAACGCCACCCCGGCCACGCTCTGCAGATCGTCGGCGGCGTGGCGCGCGGCGTCGGCGAGTTCGCGGCGGATCTGCGTGCGTTCACCCGGCTCGAGCGGCGTCACCGGCCGCGCCGGTCCGGGTGGCGGCGTGGTCGGCGTTGCCCATGGATCGTCGGGCGCGGGCCGCAGGCGATGGGCGGCGCGGTCGGTGCCGCGCAGGGCGAGCGGGATCGCGACCGCCGCGCCGACCGCCAGCCCGAGCGCCACGCCCCACGGCCACCGCCGCCGCCGCGCCGGGGTGGTGCCGGTCGCCGGTCGCTCGCCGGCGGCGTTGCCGGTGGTGACCTGCGCGCGCCCGCCACCGGTCCACGCCGGCATCCCCGACGGCGACGGGTGCGGCGCGAGGCCGGGCGATGGCCGGGGTGCGGTGACCTGTCGCGGCGGCGCCGGCGTGGCGTTCAGCGCCACGGTGTGGGCCAGCGCCAGCTCGGCGACGTCGGCGGTCTGGCGGGGCCCGGGCACCTGCGCGCCGGTCGCGATCAGCACCGCGTCGCGCAGCGCGTCGACGGTTGGCGGCCGGTTGCCGGCCCGGGTCGACAGCGCCCGCGCCAGCTCGGCGTCGAGCGCCGGCGGGACCTGCGCGCAGTCGGCGAGCCGGGCCGGGTTGAGCCGGACCTCGGGATCGATGCAGTCGGCCCAGGGCAGGCAGCCGGCGATCATCGCGAACAGGGTCACCGCCAGCTCGTAGACGTCGGTCGCGACCGTCGCCGGTTGACCGAAGAAGCGCTCGGGCGCCATGTACGCTGGCGTGCCGCGCACGATGCCGGTCTGGGTCGGCGCGACCTCGCCGCGCTCCATCGCCCGGGCGATGCCGAAGTCGAGTAGCACGGCGTGCTCGCGCTCGCCGTCGCTGACCAGCATGACGTTCTCGGGCTTGAGATCGCGATGGAGCAGGCCGCGGGCGTGCATCGCGGCCACCGCGTCGGCGAGCTGCACGAACAGCCCGAGCGCGTCGGGCAAGGGGATCGCCGCGTCCATCAGCCGCTCGGCCAGCGACTCGCCGCGCAGGAGCTCCATGGCCAGGTACGGCCGGCCGTCCGGCAGGGTGCCCGTCGCCAGCACCTTGACCACGCCGGGATGGGTGATCTCCATCAGCAGCCGGGCCTCGGTCAGGAACCGGTCGCGCTCGCTGGCGGGCAACTCGGCGCGCATGACCTTGAGCGCGACCTGCCGATGTCCCCAGCGGGCGTTATAGACCGTGCCGCTGCCGCCCTCGCCGAGCACGCCGAGCGCCGTGAACTCGCCGAAGTTCTCGGCGCGAGGCGCTTGGGTCGGCGAATTCACGAGGCTGGTCAGTGTAGCGACCGCCCGCCGCGGATCAACCGAGCGGCACGTAGGGTGCGGTCCGACCCGCGCCCACGTGCGCAGCTTGCGCACGCTTCAGGCGTTGCGCTGAGGGGGAATACTTCTCTCAACACCAATAGTTTTCGTATCACCCTGACGGTATGATATGGTCAGAGGCTGGTCGTAGCACAGACTGTGATAGAGGATAAGAGTCAATGATTCGAGTCGTCATCGCCGAGGACCACAACCTGATCCGCGAGGCCCTGATCAAGATGCTCCACGAGAGCAAGAAGATCGACGTCGTGGGTGAAGCCGCAACCGGCGCCACTGCCATCTCCATGACGAAGCGGCACAAACCCGACGTCCTGGTGCTCGACGTGACGATGCCGGACAAGGACGGGCTGCAGGCGCTGGCCGAGCTGGTCCAGCTCCACGTGGCGACCAAGGTGCTCGTGCTGACGATGCACGAGGACGAGGCCCACGGCGTGCGCGCGATGCGCGCTGGCGCCGCCGGCTTCCTGCGCAAGTCGGCCAGCATGGACGAGCTGCTCACCGCGATCGAGAAGGTCCACAAGGGTGAGCAGGTCGTGCCCACCGAGATCCTGGCCGCGCTCAACCGCAAGCGGAGTGAGCACCCGGCGCAGATCCTGTCGCAGCGCGAGTTCCAGGTGATGAGCTACCTGGCCGCCGGCAAGACCAACCGCGAGATCGCCGACACGCTGTCGATCAGCGTGAAGACGGTGGACACCCACCGCGGCCACGTCCTCAAGAAGCTGCGGCTGCGCAACAACTCCGACATCACGCGGTTCGCGATCTCCAACGGCTTGATGCCGGTCTGACCCGCGCTTCGCCCTTTCAGGGCGACAACTCCGACGCCTCGTCCGACGAGCGCGAGCTGACGGTCACAGGGTTGCTAAGAATCAACCCTGTGATGTCGATCGATCGGGCCAGCACCGGAGTGCTGGTCCGATCTCGACAGATCAACCCCGGCCCGAGCTCCGCTCGGATCCTCAGCGCTTGTTCTTCAGGCCGCTGAGCTTGGCGAACGGGTTGTTGACGAACCCGGACACGCCGACGCCCTGGCGCTGGTCGCCACCGCCGCGGTCGTCGCGCGGCCCGCGATCGTCACGGCGCGGCCCATCGGTGCGCGGCCCATCGGTGCGCGGTCCATCGGTGCGCGGCCCATCGGTGCGCGGTCCGCGACCACCACCGTCACGCGGCCCGCGATCGTCGCGACGATCGCCCCGGCCACCGCCAGATCCCGGTCCGCGATCGCCGGGACCGCGGCCGCGATCGTCGGTGCCGGGCGCGCGGGCAGCCTGCTCGCCAGCGGGCCGACCATCGCCGCCCGGCCCGGGGCCAGCAGCCGGACGATCGCCGCCCTGACCGGGGCCGCCGCCGCCGCGCCACGGTCGGCTCGGACGATCACCACCCTGGGGCTGCGCCCCGCCCGCCTGGTCGCCGCGCGGACGATCACCGCCTTGACCGGGACCTCCAGGGCGCCACGGCCGGCTCGGGCGATCACCGCGCGGGCCGCCGCCGCCACCGGCCTGCTCCCCGACCGCGCCCGGCGCCACCACCGCGCCGTCGGCAGTCATCGCCGGCGCCACGCCGTCCGCCATCATCGCCGGCGCCGCCAGCCCCTGCGGCCGCGGGCCACGACGATCGTCGCGCCGTGGGCCACGACCACCACCACCACCGCCACCGCCACCGCCACCGCCACCGCCACCGGCATTCGCGCCGGCCGGCCGGCCCTGATCGCCACGGCGTGGCCCGCCGTCGTCGCGGCGCGGTCCGCCGCCATCACGGCGCGGTCCGCCCTTCGGCCCCTCGTCCTTGCGGGCGCTGAGCGCGATCCGCCGGCGCGCGAGGTCGACGCCGATCACCTTCACCGTCAGCCGGTCGCCGACCTTCACCAGCTCGCTGGCGTCCTTGACGAACGTGTCCGACAGCCGCGAGATATGGATCAGGCCGTCCTGGTGCACCCCGACGTCGACGAACGCGCCGAACGCTGTCACGTTGGTGATCACGCCCTCGAGGACCATGCCCTCCTTGAGATCCTCGAGCGTGGTGACGTCGTCGCGAAACTTCGGTGGGGTGAACTCCGCGCGCGGATCGCGCCCGGGCTTGCCCAGCTCACCGACGATGTCGCGCAGGGTCGGCTCGCCGATGCCGTCGCCGACGTAGCGGGTCAGGTCGATCGTCTCGATCGCGGCCTGGTTGCCGATCAGGGTCGCGACCTCGAGCCCGAGGTCGGCCGCCATCCGCTCGACCAGGGCGTAGCGCTCCGGGTGCACGCCCGAGCCGTCGAGCGGCTGCTCGCCGCCGCGGACCCGCAAGAAGCCCGCGCACTGCTCGAACGCCTTGGGCCCGAGCCCCCCGACCTCGAGCAGCTGCTTGCGCGAGCTGAACGGCCCGTGCTGATCGCGGTGGACGACGATCTTGCCGGCCAGCGCCTTGCCGATGCCGGCGACGTAGCCGAGCAACTGCGCGCTGGCGGTGTTGACCTCGACGCCGACGTGGTTCACGCAGCTCTCGACCACCGCCTCGAGCTTCTTGGCCAGCAGCGGCTGGTGGACGTCGTGCTGGTACTGGCCGACGCCGATGGCCTTGGGCTCGACCTTCACGAGCTCGGCCAGCGGATCCTGCAGCCGGCGCGCGATCGAGATCGCGCCGCGGATGGTGAGGTCGAGGTCGGGGAACTCGCTGCGCGCCAGGTCGGACGCGCTGTAGACGCTGGCGCCGGCCTCGTTGACCGACACCACGTACTTGTCGGCGACGCCGGCGGTGGCCAGCAGCTTGCGGACGAAGCTCTCGGTCTCGCGCCCACCGGTGCCGTTGCCGACGGCGATCGCGGCCGGGCTCCACTGGCCGATGAACGCGCCGAGCTCGGCCCGCGCCCGCTCGAGCTGGGCCTCACCCTGGGTCAGGAAGACGGTGATGCTGCCCAGGTAGCGGCCGGTGGCGTCGACCGCGGCGCACTTGCAGCCGGTGCGCAGGCCGGGGTCGATGCCGATCACCGCGCGCCCGCCGAACGGCGGCGCCAGCAGAAGGTGGCTCAGGTTCTCGGCGAAGACGTCGACCGCGGCCAGGTCGCTCTTGTGCTTGAGCTCGCCGCGGACGTCGTTCTCGACCGCCGGGGCCAGGAGCCGCTGGTAGGCGTCGGTGATCGCCTCGCGCAGCAGGCCCGACCATGGCGACGCGTCGACGACGGCGGCCAGCCGTTCGATCGCCGGGATCATCGCGACCGCGCCGCCATCGGGCTCGAGGTGGGCGCGCAGCACGCCCTCGGCCTCGCCGCGCCGGACCGCCAGGAACCGGTGCGACGGGATGGTCGCGACCGGCTCGCGGTAGGCGTAGTACGGCTCGTACTTGGTCGGCTCGATGATCTTGTCGGCGACGCCGACCGCGACCACGGCCCCGGCGCCGAACCCGGCGCGGACCACGGCGCGGACCGCGGCGGTCTCGGCCACCACCTCGGCGGCGATGTCCTTGGCCCCGGCCAGGGCGTCGGCGACCGTGGCGACCGCCAGGCCGTCGGCGCGCTCAGGGGCGACGAAGTCCACGGCCTCAGCGCTCGGATCACCGTCGGCGGGCTGGGCCAGGATGCGCTGCGCCAGCGGCTCGAGGCCCCGCTCGCGTGCGGCCTGGGCCCGGGTCCGGCGCTTCACCTTGTACGGCAGGTAGAGGTCCTCGAGCGCCGCCTTGCTGTCGGCGCCAGCGATCGCCCGGGCGAGCGCGTCGGTGAGCTTGCCCTGGCCGGCGATCGCGTCGCGGATCGCGGCCCGCCGCTGCTCGAGCTCGACGCGGTAGGTCCGGCGCTCCTCGATGGCGCGCAGCTGGACCTCGTCGAGGCCCCCGGTCCGCTCCTTGCGGTAGCGGGCGATGAACGGGACGGTGGCGCCCTCGTCCAGCAGCTCGATCGCGGCCTTGACCCCGGCGGGCGGCAGGCCGAGCTCGTGGGCGAGGTCGGGAACGGGGTCGTAGGCCGGCGCCAGCGGCGCCGCGGTCTCGGTCGAGTCGGTCATGGCGATCTCTGCTCGTCTCTGCTCGGGCGAGGCGCCCTGGACGTCGTCGGGGGGGCGCGAGGGCCGGGACCGTAGCCCTGGCCCCCGCCGCTTGCAACGGTCAAGGGCCGGCCACGGAACGGGGTCTGGGGCGGGCCGGCTTTGGCCTCGGATCCGGGCGCGGGGTCGGGATCGGGTTCCCGTGGTACCTGACGCCATGTCCCTGTCACCCGCCGTCGACGCCCTGATCGCCCGGCTGCCCAAGGTCGAGCTCCACCTCCACATCGAGGGCACGCTCGAGCCGACCATGGTCATGGAGAAGGCCGCCAAGCACGGCGTGATCCTGCGCTACCCGTCGGTCGAGGCCCTGCGCGCCGCCTACCAGTTCAGCGACCTGCAGTCGTTCCTCGACATCTACTACGCGGGCTGCGACGTGCTGCGCGACGAGGACGACTTCTACGATCTGGCCTGGGCCTACTTCGAGCGGGCCCACGCCGACCACGTCGTCCACGCCGAGCTGTTCTTCGACCCCCAGACCCACACCGATCGCGGCATCGCCATGGTGACGGTGGTGGCCGGCCTGGCCCGGGCCCAGGCCGCCGCCGAGCGCCAGTTCGGCCTGACCAGCAAGCTCATCCTCTGCTTGCTCCGCCACCAGTCGGAGGAGGCGGCCCTGGCCACCCTCGAGCAGGCCCGCCCGTTCCTGCACCACCTGGCCGGGGTCGGCCTCGACTCCGGCGAGCAGGGCAACCCGCCGGCGAAGTTCGCCCGGGTGTTCGCCGCCGCCCGGGCCCTCGGCCTGTTGCCGGTCGCCCACGCCGGCGAGGAGGGTCCGCCGGCTTACATCCACGAGGCCCTCGACCTGCTCGAGGTCGTGCGCCTCGATCACGGGGTGCGCTGCGACGAGGAGCCGGAGCTGGTCGCCGAGCTGGCCCGGCGGCGGATGCCGTTGACGGTGTGCCCGCTGTCCAACGTCAAGCTGTGCGTCTACCCGACGATGGCCGACCACAACCTCGCCCGCCTGCTCGCCGCCGGGGTCTGCGTGACCGTCAACTCCGACGACCCGGCCTACTTCGGCGGCTACATCGGCGACAACTTCCGCGCGGTCGCCGATGCGCTGCCGCTCGGGCCGGCCGAGCTGGTCCAGCTCGCCCACAACGCGGTCGAGGCGTCGTGGCTGACCGCCGCCCGCAAGGCCGAGCTCGACGCAGCGATCGACGCCGCTGCCGCCGCGCCGTGATCACGGGGCCGTCGCTTGCGCCTGGCCGGCCCCGGCCGCACGCTGCGCCGGTGAGCTCCGACGATCCCGCCCCTGCCCCGCCCGCCCCCACCGCTGCGCTGGTGCCGATCGCCCGCGCGACCTCGCTCGCGAACCAGCGCCGCTACCTGATCAAGCGCCCGTTCTGGTCGTTCTTCGAGCGCACCTTTCGCGTGCTGTCGCCCGACGGCCAGCTCTACATGCTGGTCAAGCACCCGGTGTTCCGGCTGCGCGAGGAGTTCCTGGTCTACGCCGACGAGGCCAAGACCCGCCCGCTGCTGCGGGTGAAGTCGCGGCAGATGATCGCGATCAACTTCATGTTCGACGTCTTCGACGCATCGACCGGCGAGCTGCTCGGCTCGGTGCAGAAGAAGGGCCTGCGCTCGATCATCCGCGACGCCTTCGTCCTGCTCGATCCCACCGGCGCCGAGATCGGCAAGGCCGAGGAGCAAGGCGCGTCGCTGCTCCGCCGCGTCATCCCGCTGCTGACCTCGAAGCACGCGATCTTCGTCGACGGCCACCAGGTCGCCTCCATCCGCCAGATCTTCCGCTTCTTCATCAAGGAGTTCGCGGTCGAGCTCGAGCCCTCGCGGGTCGATCCGCGGTTCGTCCTCGCGGTCGCGCTGCTCGCGCTGATGGCCGAGGCCCGCCGCGAAGACGGCCGCTGAGGTCACTGCGATACCAGCGGGGGCGGGCCGGGCCGGGGACGGGAGCGCGAACCGGGACGCAGGCGGGGACCCGGAGGCGGACGCAGGACGGGCGCAGGCGGGAGAGGTGGGACTGCGGGACGCGGAGGAGACCGGGGTCCCTTACGCCCTGCGGTGCGGACCACCGGCGCTCGCTGGGGACCGGCGGCGTATCCTCGGCTCGCCGATGCTCGATCCACCGCCGGTGGAATTGAACTCGGGCTAGAGGGACCCCGGTCCCCTCCGCGCCCCTCCATCCTCGGGGAGAGGGCGGGCGGGCGGGTCAGTCGCGCGGGTGGAGCACGGCGGCGCCGACGAGCTCGCCGCGCCACTTGGCCAGGAGGGCAGCGCGGGCGTCGGCGAGTGGGAAGATGCGCGAGATCCGGGGCCGGAGC
>JAYVSF010000624.1:0-7481 GCA_043775605.1 Myxococcales bacterium | reverse complement strand
CCCGGGGCTCCGGCGCGACCCGCCCGCCTGACGACGACGTCGGTCACAGCTCGGGGCGGCTGAACCGCAACACCGGGCGCACCGACGGATCTTCGCCCGCCAGGTGGAGCTTGACCATGAGCAAGTGGTCGCCCTTGGTCTCCCGCTCCCAGGTGCGCGGGCCGGTGCCCTTGGTCTTGCTGAACCAGTCCTGGACCACCATGCATCCCGCGATCCGCGGCTCCCAGGCCGCGAGCACGGCCCGGGCATCCTCGAGCGAGCTGGAGTCGGCGAGGTCGCACTCCATCGTGTCCTCGACATCATCGGGGTCGGCGTGGACGATCGCGCACTGCTGGGCGCCGTGGATGGTGTGGGTCGCGGTCACGCCCTCGTGCCGTCCCCGCAGCGCCGGGAGCTCGGTGCGTAGCTCGGCGAAGTTGGTGGCGGCCGCGGTCACCAGCTGATCGAGGTCGACGCACATCGCGAGGGTGTCGGGGTCGGCGTTCGCGGCGGTCGCCTCGATCGCGGCGACCGCCGACCCGGTGGCCGAGTCGGTGGGCACGCGCTTCGAGCCCTTGCACCCGGCGATGGCCAGGACCGCCAGCAGCACCACGCGCGACGACATCGAGCGAGCGTACCCGCAAACCCGGCCGGGCGTCAGCTGTCGCCACCGCGCAGGAAGCGCTGCGCGGTCGCGGCGGTCAGCTTGAAGGTCGGGCTGACCCGGCCGCCGCCGAGGCGCTCGTCGGTGGCCTGATCGGTCAGGGTCAGGACGGCGTGCGGATCGTCGTCGTCGGCGACCAGGTCGAGGTCGGCGCGGACCCGCCCGCCATCGTCCGTGGTGAACGACAGGGTCTTGTGCAGGCGCTCGCGCGCGGCCTGCTCGTGGCGGCGCAGCACCTCGCTCGCGGTCTTGACCAGCGTCGCGAACGCCCCGGCGTCGAGCGGCTTGGGGTTGCGCTTGTCGCGGCCCATCGTCCACGGCCCGACCAGCGCCGGCTCGCTGTCGCCGATGCGGGTCATCGCCACGGCCCAGCCGTCGTCGTCCTCGTTCTTGATCACCTGCGCGATCCAGCCGGACTTCTTCCAGCGGGTCGCATCGGTGGTCTCCTCGTCGGTCGCGTGGTCCATCCCCGCACCGTAGCCGGTCCCCATGACGCCCGGGTTGCGCCGGCCCGCTCGGAGCGTACCCTGAGGAGGATGGTGCGCCGCTGGTCAGCGATCGCGGTCGTCGTCCTCGCCGGGTGCACCCCGGCGACCCGCGGCAGCGTCGAACCGCCGCCGCCGATCGAGTTGGTGGTCGCGCCGGTCGACGCTCGGCCCGCGCCCGACGCCACGATCGCCCCCCCGATCGACGCGCCGGGAGTCCCGCCCGACCTCGAGATCCGGCTGGAGCGGGCGCCGTGCTTCGGCCGGTGCCCGGTCTACACCGTGACCATCAACGCCCGTGGCGAGGTCTTCTACTCCGGCCTGGTGCCCGAGCGCGGCTGCGCCACCGCGACCATCCCGCCCGAGGCCGTCGCCCGGCTGGCGGCGCAACTCGAGGCCCTCGGCTACTTCGGCCTGAAGGATCATTACACCGACCCGGTGACCGACCACCCGTGGGCCTACACCGCGGTGACGGCGGCCGGTCGCCATCACCAGATCGCGCACTACCAGGCCGATGCGCTCAGCGCGCCCGACCTCGCCGAGCGTCTGGCGCTGACCGAGTTCGAGCGCGCGATCGACGAGCTCACCGGCTCGCCCCGGCGCGGGCTCGGCCGCTGCGATGGCACCAGCGCCTACCCCGGCGTCCCCTGACCCGGACGCCGCGCCGGCCCACCGCGCCGGCCCACCGCGTCGGCCGCGGCCACAGGCTATCTTCGCGACGATGCCGCGCGTGGCAAGGGCCTCGCTGCCGACCACATCCATCACGAGAACTTCTACTGACGCCGGGGCCGGCGACCGGCCCGCCGGAGTCGACCGAGCCCACCGAGCACGATCGCGATCAGCGCCGCGCCCGCACCGTCGCCGCCAGCGTCGCCGCCGACCTGGCAGCCGCCCGAGGGCGCGTCGGGCGTCGGCGCTTCCTCGACCGCGACCACCAGCCCGATCGTGCCGAACCGGACCTGACCCGCGGCCAGCGCGAAGGTCTCGGTCACCTCGACCGGCGCTTGGTCGGGCGCGACGATCGTGAACGCCACCGTCGTCACCGCGCCGGGCGCGATCGCGCCGGCGATCACCACCGGTCGATCCGGCGCCGGCCAGGTCGCGAGGTCGGCCAGCAGGCTGGCGTGCCCGGCCGGCTCGGCGGTGACCACCGCGGTGCCCGCGGGCCACGGCGCGTGGCCGGTGTTGCGCAGGGTCAACTCGACGGTGGCCATCGCCCCCGGCGTCATCGTCGCCGGTGCGACCACCCGGTCGACCGCCATCGCCAGCCCGGCCTCGGCGCACATCGGCCCGATCGCGAAGCCCTCGGCCGGCGCCGCCTTCAGCCGGGCGCCGGTCATCGGCCCGTACAGCCCGTCTTCGGCGATGACGTCGCCGGGGTGGTTGCGGTTCCACAGCCGCTGGAACCCGAGGACGTCGCCGCCGCGCAGGTCGGGCGAGTCGAGGTGATCGAAGTGGACGTCGTCGCCGGGCACGGTCTGGGTCCAGCCGAATCGAGGCAGCACGGTGGTCCACGCCGCGAAGTTGCCGACGTCGATCGCGCGCCCGCTCTCGTGGTTGCTGTTGCCGGGCGTGGCCGCAGCCGTGATGCCGCAGCGGCCGAGCTGGAACCAGCGGTAGAGCAGGTACTGCTGCGCGACCGTGCGATAGGCGCTGTTGAGCTGCAGGGTGTCGCCGCCGGTCGACTGCACCGCGGCCACCAGGTCGGCCCTGGCCGCGCTCGACACGTAGGGCAGGACCGCGCCGCCGGCGAACACGATGCCGCCGCCCTCGGCGAACGGCACCAGCTGGCCTGGGGCCATGCAGTCGACCTCGCCGGCGATCTGGCGCGACAGCTCGAGCACCACCGCGGTCGAGCAGGTCGAGGTCTCGTGATCGCCGACGGTCGAGGCCAACGCCGTGCTGTCGACCGTGGGCGGCTCGGCGCAGCCGGCGGCGAGGCCGGCGACCAGCAGCGTGCCGACCAGCGCGGGGAGGTCCACCGGCCGATGCTAGTGCATCGTGGCCGCGCGCGCAGCACGCTCCGGCACCACGGTCCCCGGGCTGGCTGGCCAGCGCGGCGACGGATTTCTGAGGGTCGCCATCGTGGTTTCGCGCGAGTGCCGGCGGAACGTGGCTTGCACCAAGCCCAGCCAATGCGCTGCCTCCTCGCGATCGTCGCACTGTCGCTGCTGGCCTCGTGCGAGCTGGGCCTCGATGACGCCGACGACGGTCCGCCCACCAGTCGCTGCGAGGCCCTCGACCTCGAAGGCTGCCGCGCCGACCCCGGGTGCGTCGCCGACACCTGCCTCAACTGCTCGTGCACGCCGAGCTTCGCGGGCTGTCGGGCGGTCGACGGCGCGGCCCACGCCTGCCCCGAACTCGGCTGCGCCCAGCCCGCGTGCTGCCGGAGCCAGGACGAGTGCGTGGGTGGCGGGCTCTGCGCGATCGAGCCGCCGCCCGGCTGCGGAGCGTGCATGCCGGGGCCGGGCGACTGCGGGGCCGATCGCGAGTGCGTGGGCGGCGAGATCTGCGAGGCGATCGCGTGCTCGTGCGACGGCGCCCGCCGCTGCGTCGCCGGCTGCGAGGCCACCGGCTGCGACCTGGGCGAGGTCTGCGATCCGGCCAGCCACCGCTGCGCCGAGCAGCCGTGCTCGGCGGCCCGCACCGAGTGCCCGGCCAACTTCGTCTGCACCTGGCCCGAGGGCGGCTGCCTGCGCGGGGCGTGCACCTCCGACGGCAACTGCCCGGCGGGCTACTGCGCGCTCGGCCTCTGCCAGGAGTCGCTCGGCACCTGCTACCAGCCGCCGTCCTGAGCGCGGGCACGAACTCGCGCTAGCGCCGGCGCTCGCCGAGCAGCGGGTCGGGCGGTCGCCGCATCGCCTGCGACTGCAGGTAGCCAGCGAGGACGTCGAACACGATCTCGTCGGCGGCGCGCTCGGGGATGGCGAGCGCGCTGGGCCAGCTCGTGGCAGCCTGGTTCACACCGCCGCGGGCGCCGGCGCTGGTGGCACCACCTGGTACGCCCGGAATCGCCGGTTCTTGATCGGGCCGCCGTTGATCCCGTCCAGCGCGCGCCGGCCGACCGCGGCCGTGACCGCGACGAAGCTGAGCCGGTCGGTGATGCTGATCCGGCCGATGTCGGCGGCGGCGAGGCCGACCGCGGTGGTCAGCGCGCCGAGGATGTCGCCGGGCCGGAGCTTGTCGCTGCGGCCGCCCTGGATCGCGATCGTGACCATCGCCGGTCGGGGCGGCTCGTCGGCGGCGGCCGCCGGGGGCGCGGTCAGGTCGACGCCGGCCAGCGGCCCGCGCCGCAGCATCTCGAGCGCGCCGCGATCGGCGGGACCGACCAGGCTCAGCGCGAGGCCGTGGTGGCCGGCCCGGGCGGTGCGCCCGATCCGGTGGACGAAGTCGTCGGTCGCGCGCGGCAGCTCGTAGTTGATGACCGCGCCGAGCTCGTCGATGTCGAGGCCGCGGGCGGCGACGTCGGTGGCGACCACCACGCGCAGGCTGCCGTTGCGCAGCAGCATGAGCACGGTGTTGCGATCGTGCTGGTCCATGCCGCCGTGCAGCGCGACCGCGGCGTGGCCCGCGACGACCAGCGCGCCGGCGACGACGTCGCAGGTCTCGCGGTGGTTGCAGAACACGACCGCCGACTCGGGCCGGTGGTGGCCGAGGATCCGGATCAGCGCGGCGGTGCGCTCGAGCCGGCCGACGTCGTAGAGCCGCTGGCTGACCCGGGCGCCGCCGACGTCGGCGGGCGCCGCGACGTGGACCGCGTCCTTCTGGAACGACGCGCTGAGCGCGCGGACCGAGTCGGGGAACGTCGCCGAGAACAACAGGGTCTGGCGCCGGGCCGGGGTGGCGGCGACGATCGCGGTCACCGCGTCGACGAAGCCCATCTCGAGCATGCGGTCGGCCTCATCGAGCACCAGGGTCTGGATCGCGCCGAGATCGAGCCGGCCGCGCCCGAGGTGGTCCAGGACCCGGCCCGGGGTGCCGACCACGACGTCGACGCCGTGTTCGAGCGTGGCCCGCTCGCGCTGGATCGAGCTGCCGCCGCTGAGCGTGACCACCCGGGTGTGGGGCAGCGGGCGGGCCAGCCGGCGCAGCTCGTCGGCGACCTGGGCCGCGAGCTCGCGGGTCGGGCACAGCACCAGCGCGCCCGGGCGACCGCAGCGCGGCGTGATCCGGGCCAGCACCGCGAGCCCGAACGCCGCGGTCTTGCCGGTGCCGGTGCCGGCCTGGCCGAGCAGGTCCTGGCCAGCCAGCATCGCCGGCAGGCTCAGGGCCTGGATCGGCGTCATCGCCTGGTACTCGAGCCGGGCCAGGTTGTCGAGCCAGGGCTGGGTCAGCGGCAGCGTCGAGAACGCCCGCGCGGGGTCGGGGTCGGGCATCGTCGCCACCCTAGCACCGTCCGCCGCTCGGACGACGGCGCGCCCGCGCGATCAGCGACTGCGAGGACCTCGACGTGGGCGACCGATCAGAACGGGAACGCGGCCTCGCCGACGACCCGGGTGACGAAGTCGTCGACGGCGATCAGCCCGAGGTCGGCCTCCTTGCCGGTGCCGCGCACGCGCGGCGAGACCCCACGCTGATCGACCTCCTTGTCGCCGACCACCAGCGCGTATGGGATCTTCTGGAGCTGGGCGTCGCGGATCATCGCCCCCAGCTTGCCGTGCGATCGATCGATCGTGACCCGCACCCCGGCGGCCAGCAGCTTGCCCTCGACCTCCTCGACCCAGCCGCGGTGGCGCTCCGCGACCGGCAGGATCCGGACCTGCTCGGGCGCCAGCCACACCGGGAAGTTGCCGGCGAAGTGCTCGATCAGGATGCCGATGAACCGCTCGAAGGAGCCGTAGATCGCGCGGTGGATGACCACCGGCCGGTGGGTGGCGTTGTCGGGCCCGATGTAGCCGAGGTCGAAGCGCTCGGGCGCCAGGTAGTCGAGCTGGATGGTGCCGAGCTGCCACTTGCGGCCGATGCTGTCGGCGACGTCGAAGTCGATCTTGGGGCCGTAGAACGCGCCGTCGCCGGGCTTGAGCTCGTAGGGCAGGCCGGTCTCGACCAGCGCGGCCTGCAGCGCGGCCTCGGCCTTGTCCCACAGCGCGTCGTCGCCGAGCTTGTTGGCCGGCCGGGTCGCGAACTTGGCGGTGAACACCAGCCCGAACGCGGCGTAGACCTTGGCGACCAGCGCGGTCAGCCGCTTCACCTCGTCGGTGATCTGCGACTCCATCAGGTAGATGTGGGCGTCGTCCTGCTGGAACTGCCGGACCCGGGTCAGGCCCGACAGCACGCCGGTGGCCTCGTTGCGGTGCAGCACGTCCTGGCTGTGCAGGCGCAGCGGCAGCTCGCGGTACGACCGCCGCTTCATCTCGTAGAACAGGTGGTGCGACGGGCAGTTCATCGGCTTGAGCGAGAAGCTGGCCCGCTCCTCCTCGGGCAAGGCCGGATCGGCCTCGGGATCGAGGATGAGGAACATGTTCTCGCGGTACTTGCCCCAGTGGCCGCTCTTCTCCCACAGCAGCTTGTTGTAGAGCAGCGGGGTCTTGATCTCGACGTAGCCGTTGGCAAGGCACAGGCGCCGCATCGCGGCCTGGAGCTGGGTGAAGATCATCGTGCCGTTCGCGGTCCAGAACACCGCGCCGGGCGCCGCCGGGTGGAACGCGAACAGGTCGAGCTCCTTGCCCAGCTTGCGGTGGTCGCGCTTCCTGGCCTCCTCCTGCTGGGTGGTCCAGGCGTCGAGATCCTTCTGGCTGAAGAACGCGGTGCCGTAGATCCGCTGGAGCTGGGCGTTGCGGTGATCGCCGCGCCAGTAGGCGCCGGCCACCGACAGGAGCTTGATCGCGCCGACCCGGCCGGTCGACGGCGCGTGCGGGCCGAGGCAGAAGTCGGTCCAGCCGCCGTGCGCGTACAGGGTCAGGGTCTGGGCGCCCTTGGCGAAGATGTCCTCGATGATCTCGAGCTTGAACTTCTCGCCCAGCCGGGTGAACAGCGCGATCGCCTCGTCCTTCGTGACCTCGGTCCGCACGAACGGGTGATCGGCCAGGATCTCGGCCTTGGCGGCGGCCTCGATCTGCACGAGGTCGTCGGGGGTGAATGGGGTGTCGCGGGCGAAGTCGTAGTAGAAGCCGTCGTCGGTCGACGGGCCGATCGTGACCTGGGTGCCGGGGAACAGGCGCTGGACGACGCTGGCGACGATGTGGGCGGCGTCGTGGCGGATCAGCTCCAGGCCCTCGGGGCTCTTGCCGGTGAAGATGGCCAGGTGGGCGTCGTGGTCGATCGTGCGCGACAGGTCGACGTCGACGCCGTCGAGCTTCGCGAACAGCGCGGCCTTGGCCAGGCCGGGGCCGATCTGGGTGCGCACGAAGTCG